>NZ_JBTMMT010000008.1:0-162153 GCF_055517075.1 Micromonospora sp. DSM 43699 | reverse complement strand
GGGCAGGGCAGGGCAGGGCAGGGTGGGGCAGGGCAGGGCAGGGTGGGGCAGGGCAGGGTGGGGGTTATGAGCCGGCCAGGGGGTCGCCGGGGTTGCGTTCGGGTTCGTGGGGGTCGACGTCGCCGGACCGGGAGGCCAGCAGCCGACGGTACGAGGCCAGCCGGCGCTGGTCGGCCTTGCCGGTGGCCACCCAGGCGTCCAGGGCGCAGTCCGCCTCGTCCGGGGTGTGCGGGCAGTTAGGCGGGCAGTCCAGCGTCCCCTCCACCAGGTCGGGGAAGCCGTGCAGCAGGCTCTCCGCCGAGACGTGGGCCAGCCCGAAGCTGCGTACCCCGGGGGTGTCCACGATCCAGCCCGGGTCGCCCTCGGCATCGGGGGTACGCGGCAGCCGCAACGCCACCGCGCTGGTGGAGGTGTGCCGGCCCCGGCCGATCGCGCTGACCACGCCGACCGCCCGCAGCGCCTCCGGCACCAGCCGGTTGACCAGGGTCGACTTGCCGACCCCGGAGTGCCCCACCAGCACCGACACCCGGCCGGCGAGCAGGGCGCGCAGCGCGTCCAGGTCGGAGTCCGGCCGAACCAGCACGTACCGCAGTTCCAGCTCGGCGTAGTAGCCGACCACCTGGTCCGGGCCGGCCAGGTCGGCCTTGGTCAGGCAGAGCAGCGGCTCGATGCCGGCGTCGTACGCGGCGACCAGGCAGCGGTCGATGAACCCGGTCCGGGGTGGCGGGTCGGCCAGCGCGCTGACGATCACCAGTTGGTCGGCGTTGGCGACCACCACCCGTTCATGCCGCCCCTCGGCGGTGTTCTCGTCGTCGTCGGCGGTACGCCGCAACGCCGAACGCCGCTCGACGATCCGGACGATCCGGGCGAGGGCCCCGTCCGCGCCGGAGACGTCCCCGACCAGGCTCACCCGGTCGCCGACCACCACCGACTTGCGGCCCAGTTCGCGGGCCCGCATGGCGGTGATCGCGCCGTCGTCGGGGGCGTCCGGGAGCACACAGGTGTACCGGCCCCGGTCGACGGCGATCACGAACCCGTCCACCGCGTCGTCGTGCCGGGGGCGGGTGCGGGTACGCGGACGCGAGGACCGGCCGGGACGGACCCGTACGTCCTCCTCGTCGTACTCCCGTCGTTTGGTCGTCAGGACCCTGCCCCCTCCGCCGTCAGCTCTTGTCGGTCACCATCGCCGACCATAGTGCCGGGAACTCCGGCATGGTCTTCGAGGTGCACGACACGTCGTCCACCTCGATGCCCCCGACGACGAGCCCGACCACCGCGGCGGCGTGCGCCATCCGGTGGTCGGCGTGGGTGCGGAAGGTGCCGCCGCGCAGCGGCCGGGGCCGGATCTCCAGCCCGTCGGCGGTCTCGGTCAGGTCGGCGCCGAGCGCGGTGAACCCGCGGGCCAGCGCGGCGAGCCGGTCGGTCTCGTGCCCCCGGATGTGCCCGACCCCGGTGAAGGTCGACGGCGAGTCGGCCAGCAGGGCCAGCGCGGTCATCACCGGGGTCAGCTCGCTGACGTCGGACAGGTCGGCGGAGAGTCCGTGCACCGTGCCCGTGCCCCGGACGGTCAGCCCTTCGGTGGTCAGGGCCACCTCGCCGCCCATCCGGTGCAGCAGCGAGCGGAGCTGTTCGACCGGCTGGACGCTGCTGTGCGGCCACCCCTGCAACGTCACCTCACCGCCGGTGACCAGGGCGGCGGCGAAGAACGGGACCGCACCGGAGAGATCGGGCTCGATCTCCCAGCCCCGACCGGCCAACGGCCCCGGCTCGACCACCCAGACGTCGGGGACGCTGTCGTCGACGGCCGCCCCGGCGGCCCGCAGCATCTGCACCGTCATCCGCAGGTGCGGGGCGGACGGCACCGGTGGCCCCTCGTGCCGGACCACCACGCCCCGGTCGAAGCGCGCCCCGGCGAGCAGCAGGCCGGAGACGAGCTGACTGGAGGCGGAGGCGTCGATCACCACCTCGCCGCCGGTGACCCGGCCGCCACCCTGCACCACCAGGGGCAGGCTGCCGGTGGCCGGCGTCTCGATCCGGACGCCGAGTGAGCGCAGCGCGCCGATCAGCGGGCCGAGCGGTCGGACCCGGGCCTGCGGGTCGCCGTCGAAGGTGACCCGCCCCTCGGTGAGGCCGGCGACCGGCGGGACGAACCGCATCACCGTGCCGGCGAGACCCACGTCGACGTGGGCCGGGCCGACCAGCGGGTGCGGCCGGACCAGCCAGCGCTCGTCGTCGGAGACCGAGACGTGCGCGCCCATCGCACGCAGCCCGCCCGCCATCAACTCGGTGTCCCGGGCCCGCAGCGGCCCGTGCAGCGTCGACGGGCCGCCGGCCAGGGCGCTGAGCACCAGGGCCCTGGCGGTCATCGACTTCGAGCCGGGCAGGCGCAGTGTCGCCGTGACCGGGTCACCGGCGGTCGGCGCGGTCCAGGGTTGTTGCGCACGGGCGGCGGTCAGGTTTCCCACGGTCGCATTCTGCCAACCCGGTGGGGCCGTCGGGCCGACTGCCGGGGTGACTCCCGGTTGGCGGGACAGCCGACGGCGGCGCGGGGCGTTACCGTGGGCGCCATGTGCGGCAGGTACGCGACCACCCGGAGCGCCGGGGACCTGAGCGCCGTCTTCGAGTCGTCCGACGACACCGACGGCGGGCTCCGGCCCGACCACAACGTCGCCCCGACCGATCCGGTGCCGGTGGTCCGGGTCGACGCGGAGCAGGGGCGGGTGCTCTCGGTCGGCCGCTGGGGGCTGGTGCCGCACTGGGCCAAGTCGGCCAGCGGGGCGGCCCGCATGATCAACGCGCGGGCCGAGACGGTCGCCACCAGCCGGGCGTACGCGGTGCCGTTCGCCCGCCGGCGCTGCCTGGTCCCGGCCGACGGCTGGTACGAGTGGGTACGTCTGGCCGGTGGCGGCAAGCAGCCGTACTTCATGACCCCGCACGACGGGTCGGTGCTGGCGCTGGCCGGCATCTGGTCGCGATGGGAGTCGCTGCTCACCTTCAGCGTGCTCACCACGGCAGCGGTGGGTGAGCTGGCCGAGGTGCACGACCGGATGCCGTTGCTGTTGCCCGCCGACCGCTGGGCGGACTGGCTGGCCCCGGCCGACGATCCGGCGGCGCTGCTCGTCCCGCCGCCGCCGCAGTGGCTCGACGGGCTGGAGATCAGGCCGGTCGGGCCGGCGGTCGGCGACGTCCGCAACGACGGCCCGGGGCTGATCGAGCGGGTGCCGGTGGACCGGGAACGCTCCCAGGAGGAGAGCGCGCTGTTCTGAAGGCCATTGGTGACATAGTCGCGTACCAATTGCCAGAGTTCTGGGCGAAACGTCGCTCGGATCTTCGGCCATCTTTCCGGCAGACCCCTTGTCCCGGTGGCCGACGGTGCGATAGAACACAGCGCTGGCACTGGGAGCGTCTTCGCGCAGTGTGAACGACGCCCGTCGATCTTGCCGGTCCCACGGGGGAGGTGGGTGTGATGACCCGGGCGCGTATGCCCCGTCCGCACGAGGTGGCCGCCGCACGGCGAGATCCTCGATTGTTACGGGCGTTGCGGGACCGCCGTTCCGACGATGCCTGGCGGACCAGAGGAACCTGCCAGAGTGTGGACCCGGAGACGTTCTTTCCGGCGCCCAACGAACCGGCCGACGCGGCCGTCTCGCTCTGCCGCAGCTGTGACGTCCAGGGTTCCTGTCTGGCCTGGGCATTGGAGGTGGGAGACACCCACGGGGTGTGGGGCGGCACCACGCCCCGCGAGCGTCGGGCCATGCTTGTCGCCTGGCGCGGCGAGGTCGAGTCCGATCCCGACGCCGCCGACGCCGCCGGCCCACCGGTGCGGGACCGGCTGCTCACCCTGGTGCCGTTGAGCTGATCCGTCCGACGGCGACGGCGCAGAATGACCAGGTGCCGCACCTCGACACCCCCCGCGGCCCGGCCCGGGTCGACACCGACCTGCCGGCCGGTCCACCGACGTCCCTGCTCGTGCTCGGGCACGGGGCCGGTGGGGCGGTGGACGCGCCTGACCTGCTCGCCCTGCGTGACGCCGCGTGGGGGGGCGGGGCGGTGGTGGCCCGGGTGACCCAGCCATACCGGGTGGCCGGCCGCCGGGCCCCGGCCCCGGCCGGTCACCTGGACGAGGCGTGGACGGCGGTGCTGGCCGTGCTGCGGAGCCGACATCCCGGCGTACCGCTGCTTGTCGGCGGGCGGTCCAGCGGCGCCCGGGTGGCCTGCCGGACGGCGCGTGCGGTGGGCGCGGTCGGGGTGGTCGCGTTGGCCTTCCCGCTGCACCCGCCCGGCCGACCGGAGCGCTCCCGGGCCGACGAGTTGGTCACCGGGCTGCCGACGCTTGTCGTCAACGGTGACCGGGACCCGTTCGGGGTACCCGCCGCCGGTGGGTCGGTCGAGGTGGTGGTGCGCCGTGGCGAACGGCACGACCTACGTCAGGACCCGGCCGGCATGGCCGACGTGGTGCTCACCTGGTTGCGCGCCCACCGGTGGGCGCGCTGACCCCGGGTCACCCGTTTCCGCCCCGGCGGACCCGTCGTTGCATCCGATGGTGTCGGCCTTCCGGTTCGGGCGGTCGGGACCGTCCCTCCCAGGCCCTTCCTGGTCCCAGCCCCCGGTAGCCGACCGGCGGGCCGGGACCAGGAGCGGGAGGCCGGTGGAATGTCCGGCCCACGGTCGGGCGTTACGACTCCCGGACGAGGAATCTGGCGAGGGGGGTGACCGGTGCCGACCGAGACACGGAGCCGGGAGCGTGACGAGCGGGACGCGCGGCAGCTCAGACGGCTGTTGGACGGCCCGGACTGGCCGGCGGTGGGGACCGGCCCCGGGGTGGTGAGCACCAGCACACCCGGCGGAACCGAAGCTGCGGACCGGTTCGTCCGCGTATCCTCGGCGGGACAGCATCCGACGCGAGGGGATGTGCGGTTGACCACCGAGAAGACGGACGAGCGCAGGGCCCGCTTCGAGCGGGACGCGATGCCCTTCGTCGATCAGCTCTACGCTGCCGGGCTGCGGATGACGCGGAACCCGGCAGATGCCGAGGACCTGGTCCAGGAGACGTACCTGAAGGCGTACGCCGCCTTCCACCAGTTCGAGCAGGGCACGAACCTGAAGGCCTGGCTCTACCGGATCCTGACCAACACCTACATCAACTCCTACCGCAAGCGGCAGCGCCAACCCATCCAGGCGCCCACCGAGGAGATCACCGACTGGCAGCTCGCCGAGGCCGAGTCGCACACCTCCAGCGGGCTGCGGTCGGCCGAGACCGAGGCGCTGGACCGGTTGCCGGACAGCGACGTCAAGGACGCGCTCCAGCAGTTGCCGGAGGAGTTCCGCCTGGCGGTCTACCTGACCGATGTCGAGGGCTTCTCGTACAAGGAGGTCGCCGACATCATGGGCACGCCGATCGGCACCGTGATGTCCCGGTTGCACCGCGGGCGTCGCAATCTGCGCAAGCTGCTCGAGCGGTACGCCGCGGAGCGCGGCTTCAGCGCCGCGCAGCCCGCGAAGGGCTCGACCGCCACCGCTGCCAGCCGGGAGGTGTGACGTGAGCTGTGGGAAACCGCACGAGACGGACTGCCGGGACGTGCTCGCCGAGGTCTACCTCTACCTGGACCTGGAGTGCGCCGAGGAGCGACGCTCGCTGATCCGTTACCACCTGGAGGAGTGCGGGCCCTGCCTGCGGGAGTACGGCATCGAGCAGGAGGTGCGGGCGCTGGTGGCCCGGTGCTGCGGCAACGAGACCGCCCCCGACCAGCTGCGGGAGCGGCTGCGGGTACGCCTCACCGAGCTGGTGGTCTTCGAGGCCAGCGAATCGCGCGAACTGGCCGAGTGACGTACGGACACGACGGTGGCCCGGGTCGAGTCGACCCGGGCCACCGGTCTGTCCGGCTCCGGGCCGGCCCTGGACGTCGCGGCGGATGCCCGCCGGGACGACTCAGGAGTTGGGGCGCTTGCCGTGGTTCGCGCCGCTCTTCTTGCGGGCCTTCTTCTTGCGGGCCTTCTTCGCCATGCTGACCTCCTCGTGATGGGTCCGACCCCTGCTGCGGCGACCCTCGGCACCGGTGTCCGCCACCGGTCCTCCCGGCGTCGGGGTCCGACCCGATGATGCTAGTGCGACCGGCGCCCGCCGTCGCGCACCGGGGCGGCGTGGAGCAGCCCGGTCCCGCCGCTCCGCACCCGTACGGGGCCGGTACGTGATTGGATACCGAACGCAGACACACCCGGTGGAGAGGGAGGGCCGTGATGGCCGAGGAGATCCGCGCCGAGATGGTGGCCAACGTGTGGAAGGTCGTGGCGTCGACCGGGGACACCGTGTCGGAGGGGGACACGCTGGTGATCCTGGAGTCGATGAAGATGGAGATCCCGGTCGTCGCCGAGTCCGACGGCGTGGTCGAGCAGCTCGTGGTCAACGAGGGTGACGTGGTGCAGGACGGTGACCTGATCGCGGTGATCGGTTGACCCCCGGGAACCGGTCGACCGGTTTGCTGGTCCGACGGGCCGTGCCGGCCGAGTTCGCGGCGGTGGCCCGGCTGACCGTCGCCGCGTACGAGGCCGACGGTCAGCTCAAGGGCGAGCACGGTTACGGCGGGGTGCTGGCCGACGTGGCCGCCCGGGCGGAGCACGGCGAGATCCTGGTCGCCGTCGACGAGGTGACCGGTGCCGTCCTCGGCTCGGTCACCTTCGTGCTGCCCGGCAGCCCATACGCGGAGTTGTCCGGACCGGGCGAGGCGGAGTTCCGGATGTTGGCGGTGGACCCGGCCGCCCAGGGGCGGGGTGTGGGCGCGGAGTTGGCCCGGGCCTGCCTGTCCCGGGCCGCCGACCAGGGCTGCGCGGCGGTGGTCATCTGCGTCCGCAGCGGGCTCGCCGACGCCGCGCACCGGTTGTACGCGGGGCTCGGCTTCGTCCGTACCCCCGAGCGGGACTGGTCGCCGCTGCCGGGCGTGGACCTGCTCGGCCTGCGCCGCGAGCTGACCTCCGGCCCGGCCTGACCCTGCCGCCTCCGGTCCTGTCGCCTCCGGCCTGGTCCGGCCGCTTCAGATCCGGCCCTGTCGCCTCCGGCCCGGCCGGCGCGGTCTACTCGTCCATGCCGGCGATCAGCTCGCCGGCCACTTCCAGGGCGATCGCCTTGCGCTCGTCGTCGGTGATGTCCGGGGTCCGGACGGCGAACCAGCTGCTGTGCACGGCGAACAGGACCAGGGCCGCCCGGAGTTGGGCCCGGGGCGAGTCGTCGCCCAGGCAGATCGCGTCGGCCAGCCGGAACATCCGTTCGCGCATCTGCTGGCCTGCGGTGAGGCTCTTGAGCACCGTCTGATTCTGCTCGAAGAAACGCATCACCGAGGGTTGCCCGGTGGTGAACATGGTGTCGGCGTACTGGCTGACCAGCGCCTGTCGGGTGGCCCGGTTGGCCGGTTGGCCGTGGGCCCAGTCGATCAGCTCGTCCATCCGGTGCAACCGGTCCTCGACGTAGCTGTTGACGATCTCCTCTTTGCTCTTGAAGTGGTAGTAGAGGGCGGCCTTGGTCACCCCGAGCCGCTCGGCGATCTCCCGGAGCGAGGTCTTCTCGTAGCCCTGTTCGGTGAAGAGCTCCAGCGCGACGGCCTGGATGCGCTCCCGTGTGCCGCCTGTGCTCTGACTCACCTGCACCACCCAACTCACTTGACGGGGTCCTGCTGTCCAACTTACCGTGCGGCTAGTAAGGTAACTAGCCGGGCGGCAAGTAAGTGCGACAGATCTCCGGGGGAGCTTACCCATGACTCAGCAGAACCAGGCGACGGCGAAACCCAACATCCGGGTGGTGCTGTTCGGTCTGATGATCGCGATGATGCTCGCGATGCTCGACAACATGATCGTCAGCACCGCGCTGCCGAGGATCGTCAGCGAGTTCGGCGGCGTCAACCACTTCACCTGGGTGGTCACCGCGTACGTGCTGGGCACCACCGTCTCCACCCCGATCTGGGGCAAGCTCGGTGACTTGTACGGTCGCAAGGCGGTCTTCCTGACCTCGGTGGTCATCTTCCTGATCGGGTCGATGCTGTGCGGGATGTCCGGTTCGGAACTGCTGGGCGGCACCGGCAACGGGATGGTCGAGCTGATCGCGTTCCGGGCCGTACAGGGGCTCGGCGCCGGTGGCCTGATGGTCGGTGTGATGGCGATCATCGGTGACCTGGTGCCACCCCGTGAGCGGGGCCGCTACCAGGGCATGATCGCCGGGATCATGGCGATCGCCATGGTCGCCGGCCCACTGGTCGGCGGTTTCATCACCGACAACCTCTCCTGGCGCTGGGCGTTCTACGTCAACCTGCCGCTCGGTGGCCTCGCGCTGCTGATCCTGGCCACCACCATGCACCTGCCGAAGTACCGGACCGAGCACCGGATCGACTGGCTCGGCGCGGCGCTGCTCTCGGTCGGCATCACCGCGATCGTCCTGGTCACCACCTGGGGCGGCAACTCCTACGACTGGGCCTCCCCGCAGATCCTCGGTCTCGTCGCGCTGGCGCTGGTCAGCCTGGTCGCCTTCGGTTTCGTCGAGCACCGGGTCGCCGAGCCGATCCTGCCGCTCGGCCTCTTCGCCAACCGCAACTTCACGCTGATCTCGGCGATCGGCTTCCTGCTCGGCTTCGCGATGTTCGGCGCGATGAACTTCCTGCCGCTCTACCAGCAGACCGTGCAGGGCGCGTCGGCCACCAACAGCGGCCTGCTCCTGCTCCCGATGATGTTCGGCATGCTTGTGGTGTCCCTGGTGATCGGCCGGGCCATCACCAAGACCGGTCGCTACCGGATGTACCCGATCGCCGGTGGTGTGTTGATGGCCCTCGGCATGGCGCTGCTGTCCCGGCTGGAGGTCGACACCGGCAAGGTCGAGTCGTCGCTCTACATGCTGATCCTCGGCGCCGGCATGGGCTTCCTGATGCAGACCTCGATGCTGATCGCGCAGAACAGCGTGGAGCAGAAGGACCTCGGTGCGGCAAGCGGTGCGGCCACCTTCTTCCGCTCGATCGGCGGCTCGTTCGGCATCTCGCTCTTCGGTGCCGTCTTCGCCAACCGGCTCGCCGGCTCGGCGGCCGGCAGCGCGTTCGAGGGTGGCACCGGCGAGGGCCAAGGGCTGGAC
The DNA here is from genome assembly GCF_055517075.1 of Micromonospora sp. DSM 43699. Taxonomy (NCBI): domain Bacteria; kingdom Bacillati; phylum Actinomycetota; class Actinomycetes; order Micromonosporales; family Micromonosporaceae; genus Micromonospora; species Micromonospora sp. DSM 43699. The sequence goes on along the minus strand of NZ_JBTMMT010000008.1, from coordinate 153,050 downwards.
CTGGTGAAGCTCGGCGAACTGCCGGCGCAGCTGCGCGAGGTGGTGCTGGGCGGCCTCTCCGACGCCATCTCGCACGTCTTCCTCTGGGCGACGGTCATCACCGTCGCGGTGCCGGTGCTGGCCTGGTTCATCCGGGAGATCCCGCTCCGCACGGCGAACGAGGTCCCGCCGGCGGACGCCACCGGCGAGGAACAGGCCGAGATCGCCCTGGGCAGGGCCCCGGTCGCCTGACCCCGTCCCGACCCGTCGCGGCCGGTCCGTCCCCGTCCGGGGTGCGGGCCGGCCGCGCCCGTCCCGAGCCCGGCAGGGCCGGGCCGGGTGGGGTGCCCGGCGGGTCAGGGGCGACGGCGGAACGGGCCGGTGAGGCGACGCCAGGCGCGGGCGAGTCGACCGGCCCGGCCGGTCCGGGGCGGGGAGGCGAGGAGCCGGTGGGCCAGCGCGGTGGTGGTCGGGTCCACGGCCGGGGTGGCCAGTGCCAGGTGGGCCAGGGAGATGGCGATCGGCACCGGCCGCCCCTGGGCGACGGTCGCCACGTCGGTGAGGCGCTCGGCCACCAGGTCGGCCACGTCGGGGCGTACCGCCGGGTCCACCCAGGCGGCGGTGACCAGGGCGAACAACGCCGCCTCGGTGATCCAGTCCTCGACGCCCCAGATCAGCTCCACCAGCACCCGGCGGCGGGTCGAGGTCGTCCACGGCTCGTCGGTGCGGTGGTGCAGCAGGCCCAGGCAGGCCCAGACCTGGACGCAGCGCACCCAGAGCGACGGGTCCTGGCCGGTGAGCACCCGGCCCAGCGCGGTGGGTGGTGCCTCGGGCGGGTGCACCAGCAGGCCCAGCAGGTCGGTCAGCTCCAGGGTGGCCAGCCCGACCGCCGCGTCGTACGCGGCCGGTGGATGTGGCCACGCCGGGTGGGCGAGCTGGCGTACCCGGTCTGCGGCGGCGGTGGACGGGGCGGGCAGGGTCGGCGCGGCGCTGGTGCCGTCGTAGCGCCAGAGCTGGCACTCACCGGCCCGGCGCGGCTCCCGCGGGTCCGGCTCGGCGACCCCGGTCACCTCGACGTAGAGGCCGGGCACGGCGGCGGTGACGGTACGCATCGCGCTCGGCGGTTCCAGGGTGTCCAGACGTACCGCCGCGTCGGGGAGGCCGTCGGCGGCGAGCGCCCGGCGCAGCGCGTCGACCATCGCGCCGGTGGCCGGGGTGACCTGCCCGAGCCAGGGGCGTGCCCGGCAGGACTCGGCGAGGTCGGTGTGCTCGTGGCTGTCGTCGGGGTGGTCCCGGGTGAAGTCGGCGAGGGCGACCAGGTGGCCCACGTCGCCGTCGCGCAGGAACCGCAGCCGGTGCGCGGTGTGCACCGCGCAGTCGAAGGTCGGGTCGCGGGCCAGGGCCCGGTCGATCCAGTCGAGAGCCTGGTCGAGCCGCCCGTTGTCGGCCAGGGTGCCGGCGATGTCCGCATAGACGGCGAGGTCGTCGGGTTCGTGCGCGACGGCCCGCTCCAGGGCGGCCAGCGCCTCCCGGGTCCGGCCGGCGCTGCGGTACGCGTACCCGAGCCAGACCTCGCCGAGCTTGGACGGCGCGAGGCGTACCCCCCGGCTGGCCCAGGTGACCGCGAGGGTGGCCTCGCCGAGCCGCCGGGCCAGCGCGGACGCCGCGCCGAGCAGGAGGGCGTGCCGGGGGTGCGCGGCGACCGCGTGCCGGGCGAGGGCGAGGTAGGGCCGCAGGGGCACCCGGCCGGTCCGGGGCACCGGGTCGGGCACCGCGGCGCAGACCTGCATCAGGATCCGGGCGCACCGGTCCGGGTCGAGTCGTTCGGCCAGCTCGGGGGCGGTCACCCAGGGCACCCCGGCCCAGTCGACGCCGGGGGCGTGGCCGGTGGCGGCGACCAGCAGGTCCAGCCCTTCGGCCGGGCGGCCGGCGGCGGCGAGCAGGTGGGCGCGGGCGACGACGGCCCCGACGTGTGCGCGGTGACCGAGCGGGAAGAGGTCGAGGTCCCCGCCGGAGGCGGCGGCGATCCGGGCGAGCGTCTCGTGCGTTTCGGGCAGGGTCGGTGCCAGCACCAGCGCGGCGGCGAGGTGGTCGGCGGCGTGGGTCAGGTCGCCCTCGTCGAGTGCGAGCCGGGCGAGGGCGAGTTCCTCCGCCGCGGTCAGCGCGGGTGGATCCTCCGACACGTCGGCCTCTCGCTCGCAGGGGGTTGCCAGGGCTGGGCAAGCGTAGGGGATGCCGGCAACAAGTGTGGATCGACTGCGCGTTACTGCTCACTGGATTGTCTGAGACGGCAATATCGTGCAAGACTGAACATGAAACGCGCGGCTATCGCGCAAGGAGGGGAGTTTTCCGTGACACAGCCAGGGGTCGGGATGGCCGCCGACATCGACGAGCAGCCGGCCGGTTACGCGCGGCTGCTCTCCGCCGAGCACACCGGGGCGATCGCCCGGGTCGCGGCGGCCGTCGCGCAACGCCGCCCCCGGCACGTGGTCTTCACCGCCCGGGGCACCTCCGACCACGCCGCCCTCTACGGGGCGTACCTCACCGAGATCCGGCTCGGGCTGCCCGCCGGGCTCGCCTCGCCCAGTGCGGTCACCGTCTACGGGGCCCGTCCCGACCTCTCCGACGCGCTTGTCGTCGGAGTCAGCCAGAGCGGCGGCTCACCCGACCTCACCGAGGTGCTGCGCACCGCGCGCGAACGCGGCGCGCTCACCCTGGCGGTCACCAACGCCCCCGACTCGCCACTGGCGCAGGCCGCCGAGCTGGGCGTGGACATTGCCGCCGGGCACGAGCGGGCGGTCGCCGCGACGAAGACGTACACCGCCGAACTGCTCGCCCTGCTGCTGCTGGTGGAGGGGATCCGGGCCGGCGACGGCGGGCTGCCGACCGACCAGCGGGCCGCCCTGGACCGCCTCCCCGAGCTGGCCGAGCGCACCCTCGCCGACCCCACCCCGGCCCAACTCGCCCCGCGCTACCGGTTCGCCGGCCAGCTCGTCACCACCGGCCGGGGGTACGCGTACCCGACCGCCCGGGAGGCGGCGCTGAAGCTGATGGAGACGTCCTACCTGCCGGCGCTGGCCTTCTCCGGCGCGGACCTGCTGCACGGCCCGCTGGCGATGACCGACCCGGACGTGCCGGTACTGGCCGTGGTCGGCTCCGGCCCCGGCGGCCGGTCGATGGGCGAGGTGCTGCCCCGGCTCGGTGAACGCCGCGCCGACGTGGTGGTGGTCGGCTCGGCCGAGGTCGCCGGGGTCACCCGGATGGCCGTGCCCGAGGTCGACGAGCGGTACGCCCCGCTGCTGGACATCCTGCCGTTGCAGCGGCTCGCGCTCGCCCTGGCGCTGGCCCGGGGCGAGAACCCGGACGCCCCGCGGGGCCTGAAGAAGGTCACCGCGACGATGTGACAGGGGTCGGCCAGCGGGACGGGACACCGGCGGCCGTGGCACGCTGTGTCTCGTGTCCACGCTGCGCGACCTCGCCGAGGAGCACACCAAGCTCCGCCCGGCCGACATCGACCACCTGCACCGGATCGCCGGCGACTGGCAGTTGCTGTCCGACCTGTCCTTCGCCGACCTGCTGCTGTGGGTGCCGGTGGACGACGACGGGACGTTCCTCTGCGTCGCCCAGGTCCGCCCGACGACCGCCCCGACCGCCTACCTGGACGACCAGGTGGGGCGGATCGTGGGTGGGCCGGAGGTGGCCCACCTGGAGGTGGCGTACCGGCAGGGCCGGATCTGGCGGGAGGGCGATCCGGTCTGGTACGGCGACGTGCCGGCCCGGCACGAGGCGATCCCGGTCCGGCTGCGGACCGCCGAGGGGGAGGCCGGCGAGGTGATCGCGGTGGTCGGCCGGGACACCAACCTCTCCACCGCCCGCACCCCCAGCCAGCTGGAGCTGAACTACCTCACCACCGCCGACGACCTGGCCCAGATGATCGCCGACGGCACCTTCCCGCCGCCCCGGCACCCGGGCGAGACCACCTCGGCCCCCCGGGTCGGCGACGGGCTGGTCCGCCTCGACGCGGGCGGCAAGGTCACCTACGCCAGCCCCAACGCGCAGTCGGCGTACCGCCGGTTGGGTTACGCCTCCCACCTGGTGGGCGAGGATCTGGCCAAGCTGCACCGCCGGCTGGCCAGCGACCCGCTCGACGGCACCGAGGCGGCGAACGGCATCCTCGCCGCGCTGCGCGGCGAGGGTCCGCCCCGCCGGGAGATCGACGCCCGGGGGGCCACCATGCTCACCCGGGCCCTGCCGCTGATGCCCGCCGGGGTGCCGATCGGCGCGCTGGTCCTGGTCCGCGACATCACCGAGGTACGCCGCCGCGACCGGGCCCTGATCACCAAGGACGCCACCATCCGGGAGATTCACCACCGGGTGAAGAACAACCTCCAGACCGTCGCCGCGCTGCTGCGCCTGCAGGCCCGCCGGGTGTCGATGCCGGAGGCCCGGGTCGCCCTGGAGGAGTCGGTACGCCGGGTCGCCTCCATCGCCCTGGTGCACGAGACGCTCTCCATGTCCAGTGACGAGGCGGTCGAGTTCGACGGGATCGTCGACCGGGTGGCGAGCGCGGCGACCGAGGTGGCGGCCACCGAGGTGAGCGTCGGGATGCGCCGTACCGGCAGCTTCGGGGTGCTGCCCGCCGAGATCGCCACCTCGCTGGTGATGGTCCTCAACGAGTTGCTCCTCAACGCCGTCGAGCACGGGTTCCCGCCGGCCGAGGAGGGAGGCGAGCCGGCAGAGCCGGACGCCCCGCCGGAGGTGGTCGTCTCGGCCCACCGGCACCGCAAGCAGTTGCACGTCTCGGTGGCCGACAACGGGCGCGGCCTGCCGGCCGAGTTCGACGCCGACCGGGGCGGGCGGCTCGGGTTGCAGATCGTCCGGGCGCTGGTCACGGGGGAGTTGCGCGGCAGCATCGAGCTGCGCCACGGCCCGGCCGGGGGCACCGAGGCGGTGCTGGTGGTCCCGCTGGCGAAGGCATGAACCGGGCCGGCCGATGACGGTCCGGTTGCCTGGCGGTGACGCTCGGGTGAATGTGAGCAGGGTGACGGGGGATCTGGTGCCCGATGTGGCATTCGATCCATTTACGGGCATTGACACCTTGCGGACGACTGAATAGTTTTCTAGCTCAACCATCAAGCAGGCACGGCCATGCCGCCGTGCCCGGCTTCCTGGACGCGTCCGGCGACATCTCGCCCGCACTGTCGGGGAGACGTGCTGCTTGGCGAGCGGGGGAGACGGAGCGATGACCTCACCACCTGCGGTCGACCCGGCCGCGGTGCTGTCGCCGACTGCGGAGTTCCGGGTACCGACCCAGCTGTCGAGGTGGACCCCCCGCAGGCCCACCGACGCGCCGCACCGGCCCGCGTACGCCCCGGTGCCGCTGCCGCCGACGGACGACGAACTGGTCTCCTACCGCAAGCGGCGGATGGCCGCGCTGATGGTGCCGTCGCTGATCAGCTTCGGTTGCCTGATCACCAGCCAACTGCTCTTCGTCCGGCTCACCCCGTGGCTCTGGCTGCTCGCCCCGCTGCTGTTCTTCACGATCGTCTACTACCTCATCTCGCTGGCGGTCAACCTGTTCACCCCGGGCTTCGACATGGCCCGCCACCAGGAGCTGGTCCGGACCTGGCGGCCGGCGCGGCACCCGAGCGTCGACGTCTTCCTGCCGGTCTGCGGCGAGCCGCCGCACGTGCTGCGCAACACCTGGGAGCACGTCCGGGCGATGGGCGGTCACTACCGGGGCGAGGTCACCGTCTACGTGCTCGACGACTCGCCCAACGAGGCGATGGAACGGATGGCGCTCGCCTTCGGCTTCGTCTACCAGCGGCGGCCCAACCGGGGTTGGTTCAAGAAGGCCGGCAACATGCGGTACGCCTTCGAGCGCACCATGAGCGACTTCATCCTGGTCCTGGACGCCGACTTCGTCCCGCGCAAGGACATGCTCGACCAGATGCTGCCCTGGTTCGACGCCGAGCCGAAGACGGGCATCGTGCAGTCCCCGCAGTACTTCCGGGTGCACCTGGGGCAGACCTGGGTGGAGCGTGGGGCCGGGGCGGTGCAGGAGCTGTTCTACCGGTCGGTGCAGGTCTCCCGGCAGGCGCACGACTCGGCGATCTGCGTCGGCAGCTGCGCCATCTACCGCCGGGACGCGCTCTTCTCCATCGGCGGATCCACCCTCATCGAGCACTCCGAGGACGTGCACACCGGCTTCGACCTGCGGATCAAGGGGTGGAACCTGCGGTACATCCCGGTCGTGCTGGCGGCCGGGCTCTGCCCGTCGGACGTGGACTCGTTCTTCACCCAGCAGTACCGCTGGTGCGCCGGCTCGATGAGCCTGCTCGGCTCCAAGAAGTTCTGGTCGACGAAGCTGCGGCTGCGGGCCCGGCTCAGCTACATCTCCGGCTTCTGTTACTACCTGCACACCGGGCTGTTCACCTTCGTCGCGCCGATCATCCCGGTGCTGATGCTCACCGCGTTCGCGCACCAGATCGCGCTGGCCAACTACCTGCTGATCGTGCCCAGCGTGGTCTACAACATGATCATTTTCCCGTTCTGGCACCGCAACCGCTACGGGCTGGAGAGCTGGACGGTCAAGATGATCTACGGCTGGGCGCACGCCTTCGCCATCATCGACATCGTCCGGGGCCGGCGGATGGGCTGGCAGCCCACCGGCGGCACCGCCAAGAAGAGCAAGACCAGGCGGTTGTGGACCGGAATGCGGGTCTGGACCGCCGGTAGCGGCCTGGTCTGGGCCGGCGCCGCCGGCTGGCGGATGCTCGTCGAACCGGCCCCGTGGATCTTCGTACCGGCCCTGCTCAGCGCCGTCTTCTACCTGGCCGTCGTCGGGCAGGCGCTGCTTGTCGACCCGGAGAAGGACGTCGAGGTCGTGCGGTGAGGACGAAGTACCTGGTCACCTTCATGGTGGTGCTCGCGCTGGCCTTCACCGAGTTCGCCGTGCTGCGCAAGGTGGACATCACGGTCACCGAGGCCGGCGGACCGGCCGGGGTGGCCGCCGCCGAGAAACAGGTCCCGGCGTACGACGTCACCGCGCTGAAGTCGCCGAAGGGCAAGTACCTCGGCGTCACCGTGACCGGCGGCGCGGAGATGGACCGGGTCAGGAAGTTCGCCGAGGAGACCGGCAAGACCCCGAACCTGGTGGCGATCTTCGAGAGCTTCGACGACAAGTTCGCCGCCAGCGAGGTCCGGGAACTGCACAACTACGGCGCGCTGGCGGTGATCCGCTGGGAGCCGTACGACGTGCCGCTGCGGGACATCGCCGCCGGCAGGCACGACGCGTACGTCAAGGAGTTCGCCACCGCCGTACGTGCCCTGAACCTGCCGATCGCCCTCACCTTCGCCCACGAGATGAACGGGCACTGGTACTCCTGGGGCACCAAGAAGACCAGCGCAGCGGAGTACGTCGCCGCCTGGCGGCACCTGCACGAGATCTTCACCCAGCAGGGCGCGACCAACGTGATCTGGACCTGGACCCCGAACGTCGTCAACTACCTGCGCAAGGTCAGCATCAAGGCGCTCTACCCCGGTGACGCCTACGTCGACTGGGTGGGCATGGACGGTTACTACACCAACCGGGGGCCGAAGACGTTCCAGGACCTCTTCGTCCCCACGATCACCCAGATCCGCGCCTTCACCAGGCGTCCGCTGCTGATCGTGGAGACCGGCGTCGAACCGAGCGCCCGGCGGCCGGGCCAGATCACCGACCTGCTGACCAACGTGACCCGGCGCAAGGACTTCCTGGGGGTGGCGTACTTCAACATCAACGGCTCCGGGAAGTGGAACATCGACCGGGACGACGCCGCGCTGCGCTCGTTCCGCCGTTCCGCCGCGAAGGACACCTACGGCTTCGACATCAGGACGGTGAAGTGACCGCGCCGGCGATCCAGTGGACCGGGCAGGCCGACCCGGCGGAGGTGACCGGCACGGTCGTACCGGTGCGGTCCGGGGGCCGGGGCGGGTGGTGGGCGCTGCTGCCGGCCGTCGTCGCGCTCGGCTTCGGCTGGTGGCGACTGGACGCCCGGGACCTGTGGAACGACGAGCTGGTCACCTGGCACGTCACGGCGCTCTCGGCCGACCAGTTCCGGATGCTGGTCGGCAACATCGACCTGGTCCACGCCGGCTACTACGTGATCATGTCGGTGCTGACCACGTTGACCGGGGACTCGACGATCGCCCTGCGGCTGCCGTCGGTGATCGCGATCGGGCTCACCGCCGGACTTGTCACGCTGATCGGGCGGCGACTCTTCGACACCCCGGTCGGTGTGCTTGCCGGGCTGGTCTTCGCCCTGCTGCCCACCGTCTCCCGGTACGCCCAGGAGGCCCGGTCCTACGCCCTGGTCACCCTGGCGGCGGTGGCGGCCACCTGGCTGTTCCTGCGCGCGGTGGACCGACCCACCCGGGGCCGCTGGTGGGCGTACGGCGTGCTGTTGGTGCTGGTCGGCTGGCTGCACTTCGTCGCGTTGCTGGTGGTGGTCGCGCACCTGTTCCACCTCTGGCGGTCGGTCGGCGGCGAGGAACCGAGGTGGCGGTGGGCGGCCTCCACCGGCATCGCCGGGCTGTTCGTCCTCCCGGTGCTGATCCTCGCCAGCCGGCAGTCCGGGCAGATCTCCTGGGTGGAGAACGACGCCGACGCCGTGCTCCGTTTCCTGGCGAACCTGACCGGCACGACGGCGACGCTGGTGCTGGTCGCGGCCCTCGCCGTCCTCGCGGTGGCGGTGGCCGGGCGGCAACGGCGGGCGACGGTGCTGATGCTGCTCGTCTGGGCCCTGCTGCCCCCGATCGCCGGTTACCTGACGTTCAGCGTGGTGCATCTCTTCCTGGCCCGGTACTTCCTGTTCACTGTCCCGGCCTGGGCGCTGCTCGCCGCGTTCGCGGTCTGCCGCACCGCCCAGCTGCTGACCCGGGGACGACTGCCGGCGGCCTGGCTGGCCGGTGCGCTGGTGCTGCTGCCGGTGCTGGCCTGGCAGACCCTGCCGGCCCAGGAGAAGGTGCGGTCCAACGAGGCCGACGGGCAGCCCCGCTACCTCGACGCGGTCCGTTACCTGGGGACACAGGTCAAGCCGGGCGACGGGGTCGCCTACAACGACGGGTTCGGTGGCCCCAGCGACGTGGCCCGCAAGGCCGTCGACTACGGCCTGCGCGACCAGTCGCGGCCCAGAGACGTCTTCGTGGCCGTCGCGGCCCGGCAGACCGGCTGGCTGACCGCCCGCGAGTGCCCGGAACCGTTGCCCTGCCTCGGGGACACCAGGCGGCTCTGGCTGGTCGAGACCGAGCACCTCAACGATCCGTTGGCCGGGCTGCCGCCGGCCCGGGAGGCCCTGCTGCGGCAGCGTTTCCTGATCCGGCACGTCGAGCGGTTCGACCGGGTCCGGGTGGTACTGCTGGAGCGCAAGCCGGCCTGACCGGTCGCCGGCTCAGCCGTTGCGCACGAGCAGCGCCACGGTCACCCCGGGCCGGGGCCGGACCTCCGCGACGGTGAACCCGGCCCGCAGCGCGTCACCCTTGGCCCCGGGCACCGCCGCGAGCGGGTCGTCGCGCCGCCCGGCGACCACCAGCCAGACCCGGTCGACGCCGGCCAGGCACTCGGCTGGCCGGGCGCACTCGTCGACCCACAGGTCGGCCCGCTCCCGCCGGTCCCCGGTCACCAGCACGTCCCGGGGGTGGATCCCGGCGATGGTTCCGGTGCCGGGTCCGCCGCCCGGCGGGTCGGTCGGCACGCCGGTGGGCGCGTCGTCGCCCCGCCGGGTCAGGTGGTAGTCGACGCCGAGGTCGAGGAAGAGCCAGCCGTCGCGGGGTGCGTAGACCACCGCGTCACCGGGACGCTGTCCGGCGGCGATCACCGCCGCCGCCCCCCGGTAGTCGACGGTCGCGCTGCGCGGCCAGCCGTGACTGTGCCGTACCGCTGCCTGGTCCGGCAGTCCGAGCAGCCCGGCCAACACCACCACCGCCACCCCCGCCCCCGTCCCTGCCGCGACCCCGGCCCTCCTCCCTGCCGCCTCCCCCACCCCCGTCCCTGCCGCCATCCCTGCGGGGCCGGCCCGTCCTGCCCCGGCGGGGCCGGCCGGCTTCGTCCCCGCCGGGCTCGGCCGCGCCGCCTCTGGTAGGCCGGTCCTCGTCGGGGCCGTGGGCGGCGACGGCCCGGCCAGGGCGGCACCGGCGAGCAGGCAGGCGAAGGGCACCGTGAAGAACAGGTAACGCGGCACCCAGAGAGGTACGGCCAGCGCGGCGACGAAGAGCAGGAGCACCGGCAGCACCGCGCAGGCCCCGGGGAGCAGGCCGCGCCATCCGGATCGGGCCGCCCCGAGCGCGGCGAGCCCGACCAGTACTCCGCCCACCACACCGCCCTGCGCCAGACCGCCCGGCAGGGCCGCCAGATCCGCCAGCCGGGCCGGGGCGATCCAGTCGAGCTGGTGGGACCGCTGCCCCTGCGCGACGACCAGCAGCGGCACCAGCACCAGCACGGCCCCCAGCACAGCCACCGCCCACCCCGACAACCGTCGATCCCGCAGCCTCCCACCCGACCCGTCGTCACCCGACCCGTCGTCACCCGACCCGTCGTCACCCGACCTGGCGTCGTCCGGCCCGGCGTCGTCCGGTTTGGCCGTGCCCGGTCGGTGGGGAGCGGTGCTCCTAGCGGTCAGCACCACCACGGCGTGCGCGGCGAGCAGGCCCAGGGCGAGCAGGTGCGCCAGGCCGAGCCCGGCGACGGCCGCAGTGTAGAAGGACCAACGCAGCACCCCGGGGCGGTCCAGCGCGCGGACCAGCAGCAGGGTCACCAGCACGGCGAAAAGGGTCACCAGGGCGTAGGGCCTGGCCTCCTGCGCGTACCGGGAGGTGGCCGGGAGGACCGCGAAGAGCAGGCCGGCGAGCAGGCCGGCAGGTGCCCCGAACAACCGCCGACCGAGTACGGCGGTGAGGCCGGCTGCCCCCGCCATCGCCAACACCGAGGGCAGCCGCAGCGCCGTCACGGAATCGCCTAACAGCCTGGTCCAGGCATGCACCAGCAGGTAGTACGGCCCGGTCGCCGCGTCGACGGTGCGGGTGAGCCGGAACAGGTCTCCGACCGGTCGGGTGGCGGCGCTCCAGGTGGCCAACTCGTCGCGCCAGGGCTGAGCCCGACTGATCCCGTAACATCCGGCGACCAGGGTGACCATCAGCGGAACCGCCCAGACCAGCGACCCCACCCACCGCCCTGAGTACCGCGTTTTGGACATTGCGCCCACCGGTCGAGGATTTCACACCCGGCCCGACGATGCGGCCGGAGCCGGAGCCGGAGCCGGAGCCGGTGTGACTCTGGGTTCGATCACATGGGGGGCGTGGAAGCTGTCGCGGCCGGCACCACCGCCCTCGGCTGGCGCTCCGGCGGCTGATGCGCCCGGTGCCTACGGTGCCCGTGGCGTCAGTGGCGCGTGCCGTGGACGTCGGGCTGCCGGCCAGGTCGGGCCTGTTCGCACCGGACATCGCCGCTACCTACGGGGGTGGGGTTCGCATCCTTTGGAGCTGATGACGTAAACGATTCACCATCGACACCCGCGTGACTCAGGCTACTCACCCGCCGCCGAGGTCGACTTCCCCTCCGGCGGCTTCCGTTGTCCCGGCCGCCCATTCGGCATTCGTCCCCGGCCCCGCATCGGGCCTCGGCTCCCGGCCTCGGCTCCCGGCCTCGGCTTGCGGCCTCGGCTCCCGGCCTCGGCTCCCGGCCTCGGCTTGCGGCCTCGGCTCCCGGCCTCGGCTCCCGGCCTCGGCTCCCGGCCTCGGCTCCCGGCCTCGGCTCCCGGCCTCGGCTCCCGGCCTCGGCTCCCGGCCTCGGCTCCCGGCCTCGGCTCCCGGCCTCGGCCCCTGGCCTCCGGCCCTCGGGGCGACGATCGCAATATCATTTGTGTCTATCGATGTCAGCGCCTGGCCCGCTCGTCGGAGTCGCGATTCGTTCTCGTCATCAGCTCGAAAGGCGCTGAAGAGGTATGGGTGGGGGCGGGGCGGCAGGCGGGATGGCATGTTCCGCCGAGTCGGGAGCAGTTGGTCGGGCGGTGGGCGGCACGCCGACTCGGCGAGCAGGCGGGGCTCCGGGCGAGGGACGCCGGGTGTGGCGTGTGCGGGTCCGAGTGCATGCGGGTCCGGTGAACAAGCATGGACTCGGGTGCGACGGCGGGCGTGCGGACAACGGACTCGACGGCGGGCGAGCGACAAACGGACTCGACGGCGGGCGAGCGACAAACGGACTCGACGGCGGGCGAGCAAGGTGGGTGGGCGTCGGGCGCGCAAGGTGGGGTGCGCGGAGGGGGAGCGTTGCGGACAGGGTGGGGCGGTGACGGTGGGGATGCGGTCCGTGATGTGGGATGTCGCACGTGGTCATTGGCCGGTCTGCGGGGGGTGTGGGAGCATGGCGGTATGACCGCCGCTGTCGTCCGCCGCTTCGTGGCCCGCCGCCACGTCGACTACGGCCGCGTGCGCAGCGCGCTTTGTCCGGCCCACTGACGACGCCCGACCCATCCGTCTCGGGCGCGTGTACTGCGCCGGCCGTTCCGACACCGTTGTCCTCGGCCCTTCCAGGGCCGGTCGCCGCCGCGTCCGCGCTCCCACCGAGGCACCGCAGAGACAACGGAGGACGCCGCAATGGCGGTCAGCAGCACCCCGGCTCGTCCCGGAACCCCGACGGCCCCCGCCGTACCCGCCACCCGTGCCCCCCGTCGGCCCCGCGGGGAGGGACAATGGGCCCTGGGTCACCGTGAGCCGCTCAACCCCAACGAGCGGATCAAGAAGGACGATGACCCGCTGAACGTCCGGGCCCGGATCGAGAACATCTATGCCCACGGTGGTTTCGCCTCCATCGACCCGCAGGATCTGCGCGGCCGGTTCCGCTGGTGGGGGCTCTACACCCAGCGCAAGGCCGGCATCGACGGGGGTCGCACCGCCGTGCTGGAGCCGCACGAGCTGGAGGACGAGTTCTTCATGCTCCGGGTCCGGGTCGACGGCGGTCAGCTCTCCCTGGCCCAGTTGCGCGTGGTCGCCGACATCTCCCGGGAGTTCGCCCGGGACACCGCCGACATCACCGACCGGCAGAACATCCAGTACCACTGGATCCGGGTCGAGGACATGCCGGAGATCTGGCGTCGGCTGGAGTCGGTCGGCCTGCAGACCACCGAGGCGTGCGGCGACTGTCCCCGGATCGTGCTGGGTAGCCCGGTCGCCGGCGTGGCCGAGGACGAGCTGCTCGACGGGACCCCGGCGATCGACGAGATCGTCAGCCGGTACGTCGGTGACAAGGCGTACTCGAACCTGCCCCGGAAGTTCAAGACCACGATCTCCTGGCTGGTCGACACCCCGTACGAGGCGAACGACATCGCCTTCCTCGGGGTCGAGCACCCGGAGCACGGCCCCGGCTTCGACGTCTGGGTCGGTGGCGGTCTGTCCACCAACCCGATGCTTGCCAAGCGGCTCGGCGTCTGGGTGCCGCTGGCCGAGGTGCCCGACGTCTGGGCGGGAGTGGTCGGCATCTTCCGCGACTACGGCTACCGCCGGCTGCGCAACCGGGCCCGGCTGAAGTTCCTGGTTGCCGACTGGGGTGTGGAGAAGTTCCGCGAGGTGCTGGAGAAGGACTACCTGGGGCGCACCCTGCTCGACGGTCCGGCCCCGCAACTGCCCGACAAGCCGGTCGACCACATCGGCGTGCACCGGCAGCGCGACGGGCGCAACTACGTCGGGGCCGCCCCGGTGGTGGGGCGGGTCTCCGGCGGGCAGTTGACCAAGCTCGCCGACGTGGTCGAGGCACACGGCAGCGACCGGGTACGACTCACCCCGTACCAGAAGCTGCTGGTGCTCGACGTGCCGCCGGCGCGGACCGAGTCGCTGGTCGACGAGCTGCGCGGGATCGGCCTGGAGGCCCGGCCGTCGGCCTGGCGGCGGGGCACCATGGCCTGCACCGGGATCGAGTTCTGCAAGCTGGCCATCGTCGAGACCAAGGCGCGCGGTGAGGAGCTGGTGGCCCGGTTGGAGGAGCGGCTGCGCGACTTCGACGCGGACATCTCCATCCACATCAACGGCTGCCCGAACGCCTGCGCCCGGACCCAGGTCGCCGACATCGGCCTCAAGGGGCAGCTGGTGGTCGGCCCGGACGGCCAGCAGGTGGAGGGCTTCCAGGTGCACCTGGGTGGCGGGCTGGGGATGGCCCAGGGGCAGACCGCCGGGTTCGGCCGCAAGCTGCGCGGCCTGAAGACCACCGCCGACGAGCTTCCCGAGTACGTGGAACGACTGGCCCGCCGCTACCTGGCCGGCCGGACCGAGGGCGAGACGTTCGCCAACTGGGTGATCAGGGTCGACGAGGAGGAACTCCGATGAGCGAAACCCGATCCGCGCCGCTGTACTGCCCGTACTGCGGCGAAGAGGACCTGCGGCCGAACGAGGCCGGACACGGCGCCTGGGAGTGCCACGCCTGCGCGCGGGTATTCACCGTCAAGTTCAACGGCCTGCTCAGCCGGGCGGTGGCCCGATGACCGGCCTGCTCTCCGCCACGAACCTGGGCCTGGTCGAGCCCGGCGGTCCGCGACCGACCGACCCGACCCGGCGCGACCCGGCCGAGCTGCGGGCGTTGGCCGAGCGGGCCGGCCGCGAGCTGGAGGGCGCTCCGGCGTTGGAGATCGCCCGCTGGGCGGCCGACACCTTCGGCGACCGGTTCTGTGTGACCAGCTCGATGGCCGACGCCGTGCTGGCCCACCTGGTGTCCCGGGTCGCTCCCGGGGTGGACGTGGTCTTCCTCGACACCGGGCTGCACTTCCCGGAGACGCTGCGGGTCCGCGACGAGGTGGCCCGACGGTTGCCGGTGAACGTCCGCTCGATCCGGCCCCGGCAGACCGTCGGTCAGCAGGACGGCGAGTACGGGCCCCGGCTGTTCAACCGTTCACCCGACGACTGCTGCCAGCTGCGCAAGGTCGAGCCGCTGGAACGGGCCCTGTCCGGGTACGACGCCTGGGCCGCCGGGTTACGCCGGGACGAGTCGCCGACCCGGGCGAACACGCCGGTGGTGACCTTCGACCCCCGGCGCGGCAAGGTGAAGGTGAACCCGATCGCCGCCTGGTCCCAGTCCGACGTCGACTCCTACATCTCCCGTTACGACATCCCGGTCAACGAGCTGCTCGCCCGGGGCTACGGCTCGATCGGCTGCTGGCCCTGCACCCGCCGGACCAGGGCGGGGGAGGACCCGCGCGCCGGCCGGTGGGCCATGTTCGAGAAGACCGAGTGCGGCCTGCACCTCTGACCGGGCCGGAGCAGGTCCCCCCGGTGGTGCTGGTGGCGCACGGCAGTCGGGATCCGCGGGCGGCGGCGGCGACCCGGGCGCTGGCCCGGGCCGTCGAGGCCGCCCGCCCCGGCACCCCGGTGCTGCCCAGTTGGCTGGACCACACCGACCCGGGGCCGACGGAGGTGCTGCGAGGGCTGGCCGCCGCCGGTCACCGTACGGCGGTGGTGGTGCCGCTGCTGCTCACCGCCGCGTACCACCGGCGGGTGGACGTCCCGGCGGCGGTGGCGGCGGCCCGACAGGACGCGCCCGAGCTGACGGTACGGGTGACCGACGTGCTCGGGCCGGCGGACGGGACGGTGGACGCGGGGTTGCTGTCCGGGCTGGGCCGCCGGCTGACCGAGGCGGGGCCGGGACCGGTCGACGCGCTGGTGCTGGCGGCGGCGGGGACCAGGGACGCGCGGGCCCGCGGGTCGGTGGGTCGGGTCGCCGTCGCCCTGTCACACGGGTTCGGGGTGCCCTGCACGGTGGCCTACGCTTCGGCGGCCCCGCCGACGGCCGAGGTGGCGGTGGCCCGGTTGCGGGCGGTCGGTGCCCGGCGGGTGGCGGTGGTGGCGTACTTCCTGGCGCCGGGGCTCTTCCACGACTCGGTGGTGGTGGCGGCGCGGCGGGCGGGTGCGGTGGCGGTCGGCGCGCCGTTGAACGATTCGCCGGAGTTGGTCGGCCTGGTGCTGCGGCGGGTCGACGCCACAAATGTCGGGTAACCGAGGGTCACCGCGTTGACATTACTCTACGTTATTGCATCGACACCCGAATTCGGTCAACTGCCCATTACGGAGAGTGGGGAAAGCAGAACGCCCCGGCGGGGTGGTGGACCCGGCCGGGGCGGACAGCGTGTGATCGGTTTCAGGCGGAGTGAGCGCGCAGCACCCGGAGGCCGCCACGGCGCTTGACCGCGCGGCGTTCCTCTTCGCTCATCCCGCCCCAGACGCCCGCGTCCTGACCGGACTCCAGCGCCCACTGCAGGCACTGGTCGGTCACGGAGCAGCGCCGGCAGACGGCCTTGGCCTGCTCGACCTGAAGAACCGCCGGGCCGGACGTCCCGATCGGGAAGAACAGCTCCGGGTCCTCGTCGCGGCAGATGGCATTGTGACGCCAGTCCATGGCGGCAACACTCCTCATTCTGGATGGGCGGAAGATAACGCTCGTGCTTTTCTTATATCCGTCCGCAGTGCCGGTCGTGACGGTTCGCGTACGACTATTCGGCATTGCGTGAGCAGACTCGTTCAGCGCCTGGGCCTGCTGGAACCGCTCAAGCGGTCGAGCATATCCAGGCAATGTCTCGGTAACTCAAGTTCGCTTGTGAATACTTTCACGAACAAACGCGATGTCAAGGGTGACGCTCGGAAAAACTCCGCTCGGTGAGCAAGCTCACGACCCTTTTGTCCGGTTTTCAGGCTTCCCCGGTTACCCGGCGTACCACAGTCGAGGATCAATATAGTACAGTCCGCGTGACAATGCTGACATTTCCGGCACTACCTCCTCGGTGTGGCGGCCACCGCGCCGTGCGGTGTCCCGACCGCTCGACCTAGGGCGTTACCCGAGACCTAACAGATTACTCTCAGTGCGCCGGAAACGGAGGAAAATCTGACCTTGTGTCGCTCGCCGAGGTAGTCGCCGTCCAGCTGGAAGGCCTGTGGACGGGCCGAGACCAGGGTGAACTCGTCCACGTCGTGCAGCCGGAGCACCTGCTTGCCGCGCGGATCGGGGTGTCGGGACAGGAACTGCGTCACCGTCCGTGTGGTGCTGGCGACGCGCAGCTGACGAAGCGCCATCACGTCCAGCCCGAGATCGAACGACGCCTCCGGGTTCGGGTTGATCTCCCGCTCGCCCAGGTACGTCCACGGCGCGGTGTTCTGGATGATCACCGTGCCCAGCTCGCCCTCGGCCGGCTCTCCCGGCCGCTCCAGGCTGATCGCCGGGTGCCGCCGGTCCGAACTGAGGAAGTAGTGACTCAGGGTGGAGCGGAAGTAGAGCGACGGTGAGGACACCCGCCCCCGCCGCCGGGCCTGCTCCACCCGGTGGATCACCGCCGCGTCCAGGCCGAAGCCGGCACAGAAGGTGAAGTAGCGGTCGTCGGCCAGGCCCAGCCCGATCGTCCGGGACCGGCCGAGCCGCAGCCCCTCCAGGATCATGCTGGTGCCGTCCGCCCACTCCCGGGGCAATCCGAGGGCACGGGCGAAGACGTTCGTCGAACCACCCGGCACGGTGGCCAGCGCCGGCAACCGCTCCGCCGGGGAGCCGCCGGTACGGATCGTCGGCGGCTCGGCGGTCATCAGTCCGTTGACCACCTCGTTGACCGTGCCGTCGCCACCGAGCGTGACCACCAGGTCGACGCCCTCCTGGGCGGCCTCCCGGGCCAGGTCGGTGGCGTGACCCCTGCGCCGGGTGTACCGCACCGACAGGTCTACTTGGCTGCGCAGTGCCCGGACCAGCACGTCCCGGCTGCGTTCACTGGTGGTGGTGGCCTTCGGATTGACCACCAGGACGGCCCGCATGGGCGGCACTTTACGTGATCGGGCGGGGGTATCGTGGCCCGCGTGACGATCGACTCCGCGCCGGTTCCCGACACTCTGCGCTGGGCGGTACGCCTGCTGCGGGCCGAGGCGGTCGCCCTCGCGCTGATCTCCGGATGGTTGGTCTGGGCCGACCTGACCGCCACCAGGACCGACCTGGTCTCGGCACTCTTCGTGACCGGGTTCGCCGTCGCCGGCGCCGTCGCGCTCTGGGCGTTGGGCGGGGCGTTGGCCCGCCGCCGGGCCGGTGCCCGCGCCCCGGCGATGGTGCTGGAGCTGATGCTGCTGCCGGTCGGCTGGTTCATGATCGGCGGCGGGCTGGGCTGGCTCGGCGTACCGCTGATGGCGCTCGGCCTCGGCGTCTGCGCACTGCTGGTCAGCCCGCCCACCACGAAGGCCCTGGGCTTCGGCTGAGCCACCACCGGCGGACCGGGCCGAGACGCGTCGGCCGAGACGTCGGCCGTGCCCGCCGGGCGGTGCGGAGCCCGGCAGCGGCGGGTCAGTAGCTGGCGGAGCGGCGGGTCAGCAGGGAGATGGTGGCCCGGCCGTCGGCGGACTCGGCCGCCGCCGCCGTGGTCAGCGCGGTGAGCACCTTCCAGGCGAACGAGGACTCGCCCGGCAGCGCCGCACCGCGCACGATCGGCACCGTCACCTCGACGGTCAGCGCGTCCTCGGTGACCGCGAAACGGCACTCCAACTCGGCGTCGCGGGTGGCGATGGCGAGCAGCATCGCGCACGCCTCGTCCACCGCGATGCGCAGGTCCTCGATCTCGTCGAGGGCGAACTGGAGGCGGGCCGCGAGCCCCGCCGTGGCGGTGCGCAGCACGCCCAGGTAGCCGCCGTCGGCGGGCACGGTGAGGTGCACGACGTCGTCGGTCGCTGGCTGGCCGGTCAGTTGAGTCACGCCTCATCCCCCCGGTCCGGGACTCTACCCGGCCGGGCTCGGGCGTGCGTGGTCGACGTCACCCCAAGGCTCGCAAGAGCGTGTAGGGCCGTTCCACTGAGCCGGTAGGGAACCCACTCGGACATCGGTTCGGCCCCGATCGAGGCGTAGAAGTGGGCGGCCGGGTTCCAGTCGAGCATCCACCACTCCAGCCGCTGGTAGCCGCGCTCCACACAGACCGCGGCGAGCGTGGCGAGCAGCGCCCGGCCGGCCCCGGTGCCCCGGTGGGTCGGCCGGACGTACAGGTCCTCCAGGTAGATGCCGTGCACGCCGGCCCAGGTGGAGAAGTTGAGGAACCACAGCGCGAAGCCGACGGGGACGTCGTCGTCCACCGCGACATGACCGAACAGGGTCGGGGCCGGGCCGAACAGGGCATCGTCGAGCTGCGCCGTGGTGAGCAGGCACTGATCGGCGGCCCGCTCGTAGTCGGCCAGCTCGTGCACCATCGCGACGACGGCCGGCACGTCCTGTGGACGTGCCGGCCGGATCGTCGGTGCCGTGACGGGCAGGGTCACGCCTGCTTGGTCTCCCAGAAGATCTTGGAGATCTCGTCGATCTTCTGGAGCAGTTCGTCGGCCTTGGCCGGGTCGGTCGCACCCTTGGCGCCGGCCGCGCCGGCCGCCTTGGTTGCCTCGTTGAACAATTGGTGCAGGTGCGGGTACTTCTCGAAGTGCGCCGGCTTGAAGTAGTCGGTCCAGAGCACCCACAGGTGGTGCTTGACCAGATCGGCGCGCTGCTCCTTGATCAGGATCGCCCGGGTGCGGAACTCCGGGTCGGTGTTCGCCTGGTACTTCTCGCAGATCATTTTGACCGACTCGGCCTCGATGCGGGCCTGCGCCGGGTCGTACACGCCGCACGGCAGGTCGCAGTGCGCGCTGGCGGTCACACGGGGCGAGAGGATGCGGGGAAGTCGCATCAGGGTCCTCCATGGGAAGTTTGCGATGATCCGAGACGACACTACTCCTGAGGACGTCCCCGGCAGGGGCGGAGGGGAAACCTCGTGACGGTCGGCGGGTCCGGTCCCACCCCACGGCTGCCCGCCCCGCTCACCGCCGTGGGCGTGAGCGGGCCGTCCATGTCACCGACGCTGCGGCACGGCGACGCCGTCCTGGTCCGTCGGGGCGGTCGGCCGGTCCGTCCCGGGGACGTGGTGGTGGCCGTCTTCCGGAGCCGGCCGGACCTGCTGGTGGTCAAGCGTGCCGTCCGCCGCCAGGACGACGGTTGGTGGCTGCGCGGTGACAACGAGTTCGTCACCGACGACTCCCGGGTGTACGGGGTGGCCGACGTGCTGGGTCGGGTGCTGTTCCGCTACTGGCCCCGCCCCGGTCGGTTGACGCCGAAACGGATATGACCCTCCTCACATGCGGCCGAGGAGCGGCTGACTATGCTCGGGGGTGTTCGGGTGACCCCCCGCATCGCGTGTCGCCGCTCCGCCTCACCTCGCGCCCTCGCGCCGGCCGCTCCGTCTGCTTCGACAGATCCTGGAGTCACCATGTCTGCATCCACCGTGGATCCCGCTGATCCCGTCTTCCGGTTGCACCTCGGCGGCAAGCTGGCCGTCGCCTCGACCGTCCCGCTGACCAGCCGGGAGGACCTCTCCCTCGCGTACACCCCGGGGGTGGCCCGGGTGTGCGAGGCGATCGCCGCCGACCCGGCCCTGGTCGACGACTACACCTGGGTGTCGCACGTCGTCGCGGTCGTCACCGACGGTTCCGCCGTGCTCGGGCTCGGCAACATCGGCCCGCGCGCGGCGCTGCCGGTGATGGAGGGCAAGGCGGTGCTGTTCAAGCAGTTCGCCGGGGTGGACGCGGTGCCGATCTGCCTGGACACCCAGGACGTCGACGAGATCGTGGCGACCGTGCGGGCCCTCGCCCCGTCGTTCGGCGGGATCAACCTGGAGGACATCAGCGCGCCGCGCTGCTTCGAGGTGGAACGGCGGCTCGACGAGGCGCTGCCCATCCCGGTCTTCCACGACGACCAGCACGGCACCGCCATCGTGGTGCTGGCCGCGTTGCGCAACGCGGCGACCCTGCTCCACCGCAAGCTCGGTGACCTGCGGGTGACGGTGAGCGGGGCCGGCGCCGCCGGGATCGCGGTCACCCACATGCTGGTCGCCGGGGGAGTGGATCCCGAGCAGGTGGTGGTCTGCGACTCCCGGGGCGTCATCGGCCGGCACCGGCCCGATCTGACCGAGACCAAGGCGCACCTCGCCGAGACCACCAACGCCGAGGGCCGCCGGGGCGACGTCACCGAGGCGCTGCGCGGCGCGGACGTGCTGATCGGCGTCTCCGGCGGCCGGATTCCCGAGGCGGCGGTCGCCGGCATGGCCCCCGGCGGCATCGTCTTCGCGCTGGCCAACCCCCAGCCCGAGGTGGACCCCGAGGTGGCTGCCCGGCACGCGGCGGTGGTCGCCACCGGGCGCAGCGACTACCCCAACCAGATCAACAACGTGCTCGCCTTCCCCGGGGTGTTCCGGGGTGCGCTGGACGCGCGGGCGACCCGGATCACCGACGGGATGAAGGTGGCCGCCGCCGACGCGATCGCCCGGGTGGTCGACGGGTCGCTCAGCGCGGACGCCATCGTGCCCTCCCCGCTCGACCCCCGGGTCGCCCCGGCGGTGGCGGCGGCGGTCGCCGAGGCGGCCCGCCACGACGGCGTCGCCCGCGCCTGAGCCGACGCGCGGCGCACCGCCGACCAGCGGTGCGCCACCCGCGCCTGCCGGCGGCGTGCGCGGGCGGAACAGGCCGGGCCGGACCCTTCGTGAACGATCGTCGCGCTGTTACGGTGCGGATCATGCGTGCCGCCTATGCCTCCCGGTTCGACGCCGACAACCCGCTCGCCGCGCTCACCGTCGGCGACCGTCCCGAGCCCGCCCACCCGGAGGACGACTGGGTGACCGTGCAGGTCAGGGCCAGCTCGCTCAACCACCACGACCTGTGGTCGCTCAAGGGGGTCGGGCTCGCCGACGCTCAGCTGCCGATGATCCTCGGCTGTGACGCGGTCGGCACCGACCCGGACGGCAACGAGGTGGTCGTCTACCCGGTGCTGCCCACCCCCGGCGACCCGCGCGGCGTCTCCATCCTCTCCGAGCACTACCAGGGCACCCTCGCCGAGCGGGTGGCCGTACCCCGGGCGAACCTGTTGCCGCTGCCGAGCGGCCTGTCGGCGACCGACGCGGCCTGCCTGCCGACCGCCTGGCTCACCGCCTGGCGGATGCTCACCACCCGGGGCCGGGTCGCCGACGGCGAGTCGGTGCTGGTGCAGGGGGCCGGTGGCGGCGTCGCCACCGCGGCGGTCGCGCTGGGCGTGGCGCTCGGCAAACGGGTGTACGCCACCAGCCGCGACGCCGGCAAGCGGGAACGCATCGCCGCGCTGGGGGCGACCGCGCTGGAACCCGGTGCCCGGCTGCCGGAGCGGGTCGACGTGGTGGTCGAAACTGTCGGCGCGGCCACCTTCGACCACTCGTTGAAGTCGGCCGCCCCGATGGCCCGGATCGTGGTCGCCGGCGCGACCTCCGGCCACCTGCCGGCGGTGAACCTGCGCCGGGTCTTCGCCATGCAGCTGGAGATCCTCGGCACCTCGATGGGCACCCCGGACGAGCTGACCGAGCTGCTCGCCTTCTGCGCCGAGCACGAGGTACGCCCGGTGGTGGACAGCGTGGTCCCGTTCAGCCGGGTGGCCGACGCCTTCGCCCGGCTGCACTCCGACGAGGTCTTCGGCAAGGTCGTCGTCGACCACACCAGCTGACAGTCGTACCCGGCCTGGTCGGGACTGCCGGGCGGGTCGACCGGGCGGGTCGGGCGGCGACGGTGGGAGCGCTCAGAGTCGGTCGTCGAGGGTGGCGACGTCGCCCCGGGCGGCCGAGGCGGGGAGCCGGCCCTTGGCGGCCCGGTCGCCGTAGAGGGTCCAGCGGAGGAACTCGATCGTGGTGTCGGAGACCACCCGCAGGGCCGGGCCGTCACCGAGCAGCGCCCGACCGTGGTCGCCCCGGGGCAGGCTGAGCATCGCCTTGGGCCAGGGCACCGCGTCGAAGACGGCCTTGCCGGCGGCGTAGTCGACCACCTCGTCGGCCTGACCGTGCACGAAGAGCTGCGGGGCGGCGGCCCCGGCGAAGGCGGTGCCCACGCCCAGCCCGGTCCCGGCGAAGACCACCCCGGCGTCGAGCCGTTCGTCCCGGCCGGTGGTGAACAGGCCGATGGTGGTCACCCCGCCGGCCGAGTGCCCGGCCGCCGCCACCCGGTCGGTTGCCAGCCGGCCGCGCAGCGGGTCACCGGCCTTCGCGTCCAGCGCCAGCACCTTGTCCAGCACGTACGACACGTCGGCGGGCTGGTTGAGCACGTCGAGGACGCTGCCGTCGGCGCCCTTGCCGGTGTGCGGGAAGGTCGGTGCGGCCACCACGAAACCGGCCGCCGCCCAGCGGGTCAGCAGCACCTGGTAGTCGACGGGTCGCCCGTCGAGGCCGTGGCTGAACGCCACCACCGGGAACCGCCCTGTCGCCGCCGTCGCGTCGCGTCGCGCCGCCTCACCGGCGGTGCCCCGGGCCGGGTACCAGAGGGTCACCGGCAGCGGGCGGTCGCCACCCCGGTTCAGCTTCAGCTGTCGTACGCCGACCGCGAACGCCTCGGCCGGCGCGGTCCCGGCGGGAACGCGCGGTGCCGGCGTGGTGGCCTTCGGCGGCTCCGGCGGGGCCTCGGTGCGGGCGGGAGCCTGGGCCGAGCAGCCGACGAGGCCGGTGGCGAGCAGCGCGGTGGTCAGCAGGACCGGGGTACGGCGACGGAACATGAACCCGATTGTGCCCTGCTGGTCGGGCTACCCGGCCGGCTACGGCCCGTCGCACCCCCGGTGGACGTCCTCGTCACGGCCCGTGGACGTCTTCGTCGCGGCCCGGTGGACGCCCGCGTCGGGGCGGCGGTCACCGTCCGTCGTCGGTCAACCGGTCGTCGAAGGTGGTGACGCCGGGGCGGGCGGCGTCGGTACGCAGCCGGCGGCCGGCGTCCCGGTCGTCGTAGAGGGTCCAGCGCAGGAAGTCGGTGGTGGTGGCGAGGAACTCGTCGAAGCCGGGCCGGCCCGGGATCAGGTAGTCGCCGTGGCCCTGCCCGAGCAGACTCAGGAACGCCTTCGGGCCGGTCGCCCGCTGGTAACCGGCCTGACCGACGGTCAACGGCACCACCGGGTCGGCGGTGCCGTGCACGAAGAGCAGCGGGGCGGTCGGCCCGGCGAAGGCCCCGGCCAGCCCGCCCCCGGCGATGATCACGCCGGAGCGCAGCCGGGCCGAGTGGCCGGAGGTGAACATGCCTGCGGTGGTGAACCCGCCCGCCGAGTGGCCCGTCGCGGCGAACCGGCCGACGTCCAGGTGCCCGGCCAACGGGTCACCGGCACGGGCGTTCAGCCGGACCAGGTGCCGGATCACCCGCCAGGCGTCGGCGGGCTGGTTGCGGACGTCGGCGCGACTGAACCGGGCCGCCCGCCGGCTGGTGTACGGGTAGGTCGGCGCGGCCACCACGAACCCGGCGGCGGCCCACCGGGTGGCCAGCGCGGCGTGCAACTCGGGCAGGCTGCGCAGGCCGTGGCTGTGCACCACCACCGGGAACCGGCCCGAGGCGACCCGACCGCGCTCGGTCGGGTACCAGAGCGTCACCGGCAGCGGACGCGGCCCGGACGGGTCGACGGTGAGGGTGCGGACCGCGACCGGCCGGGCCTGGTCCGGGGCGTGTCGGGCCGGCGGTGGTGCCTCGGTGGCGGCGGTGGCCGGGCCACAACCGGCGAGCAGCGCGGCCAACAGCACGGCGCCCAGCCGTCTCACCCCCATCCCTCGACGGTAGGCGGTCGGCGGCCGGTGCGGCCCCGCCGTCCGGACCGATGGTGGTCAGCTCCCCGGTCGGTCAGCCCCCACCCGTCAGCTCGCGTCGGCCAGCACCGCGCGGGTCTGCCGGGCGATCTCCCGCTCCTCGTCGGTGCCGACCACGCAGATGCTCACCTCCGCGCCGGCCGGGGAGATCACCCGGTCCCCGGTGCCGGCGTTGCGCTCCGGGTCGACGGCGATGCCGAGCCGGTCCAGCCCGGCCAGGGCGGCGGCCCGCACCTCGGGGGAGTGCTCGCCCACCCCGGCGGTGAAGGTGACCGCGTCCACCCGGCCCAGCAGTGCGTAGTACGCCCCGACGTAGCCGGTGATCCGCCGGCAGTAGACGTCGAAGGCGAGGATGGCGGCCGGGTCGGCAGCGGCCCGGCGGGACAGCACCTCCCGCATGTCGTTGGCCCCGGTCAGCCCGAGCAGCCCGCTGCGGTGGTTGAGCAGGTCGTCGATCTCGTCGACGCTCAGCCCGCCTTCGCGGCGCAGGTGGAAGATGACGGTCGGGTCGAGGTCACCGCTGCGGGTGCCCATCACCAGCCCTTCGAGCGGGGACATCCCCATCGAGGTGGCCACGCTGCGTCCGCCGTCCACGGCGCAGGCGCTCGCCCCGTTGCCCAGGTGCAGGCTGATCGTGCGCAGCCGGTCGTACGGCCGGTCCAGCAGCTCGGCGGTGCGCTTCGACACGTACGCGTGGGAGGTGCCGTGGAAGCCGTACCGGCGGATGTCGTGGCGGCGGGCGGTGGCCAGGTCGATGGCGTAGGTGGCGGCGGCCTCGGGCAGGGTGTGGTGGAACGCGGTGTCGAAGACCGCCACCTGGGCGACGTCCGGCAGCAGCTCCCGGGTGACCTCGATGCCGGCCAGGTTGGCCGGGTTGTGCAGCGGGGCCAGCGGCACCAGCTCCTCGATCGCGGCGAAGACCGCGTCGTCGATCCGGACCGGGGCGCTGAACCGTCGGCCGCCGTGCACCACCCGGTGCCCGACGGCGGTCAACCCGGTCAGGTCGAGCCGACCCAGGATGTCCCGGACGGCGGTGGCGTGGTCGGCCGGTCCGCCGCCCGGCTCGCCGACCCGCTCGACGGTGCCGGAGTCGACCGTCGACTCCCCGTCGTAGAGCCGGTACTTCACCGACGACGACCCGCAGTTGAGTACCAGCACCCGGTCGGTCACGACCCCTCCTCCGGCGATCCGGCCGCCTGGATGGCGGTGATCGCCACCGTGTTGACGATGTCGGCGACCCTCGCGCCCCGGGACAGGTCGTTGACCGGCCGGCGCAGGCCCTGCATCACCGGCCCGACGGCCACCGCCCCCGCCGACCGCTGCACCGCCTTGTAGGTGTTGTTGCCGGTGTTGAGGTCCGGGAAGACGAACACGGTGGCCCGTCCGGCGACAGTGCTCTGCGGCAGCTTGGTCGCCGCGACCTGCGGGTCGATCGCTGCGTCGTACTGGATCGGCCCCTCGACCAGCAGGTCGGGCCGGCGCTCGCGGACCAGCCTGGTGGCGGCGGCGACCTTCTCCACGTCGGCCCCCGCGCCGGAGTCCCCGGTCGAGTAGGACAGCATCGCCACCCGGGGCTCGATGCCGAACCGGGCCGCCGTGTCGGCCGAGGAGATGGCGATGTCGGCGAGCTGGGCGGCGTCCGGGTCGGGGTTGACCGCGCAGTCGCCATAGACCAGCACCCGGTCGGCGAGCAGCATGAAGAACACGCTCGACGCCACCGAGACGCCCGGCACGGTACGGATGATCTCGAAGGCGGGGCGGATGGTGGCGGCCGTGGTGTGGGTGGCCCCGGAGACCATCCCGTCGGCGTGCCCGGTGGCCACCATCATGGTGCCGAAGTAGTTGGGCTGGGCCACGATGTCGTACGCCGACTCGACTGTGACGCCCCGGTGGGCGCGCAGTTCCGCGTACCGGGTGGCGAACTCGTCCCGCCAGCCGCTCCCGGCCGGGTCGACCACCTCCGCGCCGGTGAGGTCGATGCCCAGCTCCCGGGTGCGGCGGGCCACCTCGTCCGGACGGCCGAGCAGGGTCAGCTCGGCCACTCCCCGGCGGAGCAGGATCTCGGTCGCCCGCAGGATGCGCTCGTCGGTGCCCTCCGGCAGCACCAGCCGGCGGCGGTCGGCGCGGGCCCGGTCGATCAGGTCGTACTCGAACATCAGCGGGGTGACCCGCTCGGAGCGGCTGACCCGCAGCCGGCGGGCCAGGTCGACGGTGTCCACGTGGCCCTCGAACGCGCCGAGCGCGGCCTCGACCTTGCGCGGGTTGGCCGGGCCGGGCCGCCCCTCGATGTGGCTGGACGCCTCGACCGTGTCGTAGCTGTCGCTCGTCACCGAGAGCACGGCGAAGCCGGTGTTGAGCCGCTCGACCAGGCGCATCGCCCGGGGGTCGGGCTGCTCGCCGAGGGTGAGCACCACCCCGGCCAGCGACACCTGCCCGGCGACGTGCGCGGTGCTCGCCGCGACCAGCAGGTCGGCCCGGTCACCGGGGGTGATCACCAGCGCCCCCTCGGTCAGGTGGTCGAGCAGGATCGGCACGTGCGCCGCGCCGACCACGTAGTCGAGCACGTCCCGACCGAGGGCCGCGTCGTCCCCGGCCAGCAGGGTGGCGTCGAGGGCCGCCGCCACCTCGGCCACCGTCGGCGCCGACACGCTCGGCACCTCCGGGATGGCGTACGTGGGGACCGGCAGCTCCGGCAGGGTCAGCGCCCCGGTCACCCGGTTGGCGATCACCGCCAGCACCGTCGCGCCCAGGTCCACCAGATCGTGGTACGCCCCCCGCGCCGTGGCCGCGGTCGTCTCCGGTTGCTGCCCGAAGCCGTCCACCACCGGCACCACCACGCTGCCGAACTCGGTGGCCAGCCGGGCGTTGAAGGCGAGTTCCCGGGGGCCGGCGCCGTCCCCGCCGTCGGCGAAGTCGCTGCCCACCACGACGACCGCCGGGCAGCGTCGTTCCACCGCCCGATACCGCTCGACGATCCGGGAGATCAGCTCCTCCCGCCGCCCGTCGGCGACCAGGGCCGCCGCCTCCGCGTACGTGGTGCCGGTCAGGTCGGCCTCGGGCAGGTCGATCCGGTAGCGGTCGTGCAGCAGGGCGAGGATCGGGTCGGGGCCGGCGTCGGAGACCAGCGGCCGGAACACGCCGATCCGCTCGACCTGCCGGGAGAGGAGTTCCGCGAGGCCGAGGGCGATGGTCGACTTACCCCCGCCGGACCCCACGCTGGTCAGGTAGACGCTGCGGGCCACGCCACCACCCTAGGAGATCATGTCGTCCGCCGCCCGGGACCTTCGCCCCGAACCGCTACCTCCGACGGCGCGGGTCGGCGTCGAGGATGCGATCAGAGTCTCATTCGTGGGACGCGCTGGGAGCTGAGCGATCCTCGTGCCTAGACTCGCATCCCATGACTGCCGACCGCCTGAGCAGCAATAACGTGCCGAACCGGAGATCGATGCCGGTGGGTGCAATCGGCGGTCGGTCGACTGTTGGTCCAAAGTGTATCGATCCCGTGACGAATTTCGATGGGCCCACCGAGGTTCAGCCGAAGGCGGCCCACCCGGTGGTGCGACGCCGGACCGCCGGCATCCCCGTCGGCTCGGCCACCCCGATCAGACCGGCCGCCCCGACCGACGGGCCGACCGTGGTGATCAGCCCGGCCGACGGTCCCACCGCGCTGATCGCCGCGGTGCCCGAGCTGACCCCGGTCTTCGTCGACCCCAGCGGCAGACGCCACTCCCGGCTGCGCTGGCTCGCGTACACCCTCGGGCTGGTGGGTCTGGTCTACACCGGGCTGGTGGGGGTCAGCTTCGCGGGCGGCATCGAGCCGCACACGGTCCTCCCTTTCGTGGACGAGGTCGAGCAGCCCGAGCGGTCGTCGTCGCCGCAGGCCGAGGCGCTCACCACCACGGCCACCACTCCGGCCGCCGCAGCCGCCGTGCCCACGACGGTCGCCACGCGTACGCCGAGGGCGAGCGCGCCCGCCGTCGTCCCGGCCACCCCGTCCCCGGCCGTCTCGCCCACCGCCACCCCCTCGCGGTCGCCCAGCGCCACCCGTTCGCCGAGCCGCAGCCCGGCGACCTCGTCGACGTCGCCCCGACCGACCCGCACCGTCCCGGAAGCCACCACGCCCGACCCGCCGGACCCGACCGGCGAACCGCCAGCCCTGCCCGACCTGCTGTCCGGCCGGGTCGACGACGCCCGTGCCGATGGCTGAGCCGGTCGTCCCGCCGACCCGCCGTCGCCTCACCGGGTCGGCCCGGCGTCGTCGGGCGGTACCGCCGCCGAGCTGGATCCTGCTGAGCACGGTGCTGACCCTGCTGGCCGGCGTGCTGCTCGTCGGCGCGTACGCCAACGCGTCGTTCGCCCCGGACCGCCGGCAGAGCACCGCCGGGCAACGCGAGGTGCCGACCTCGGTGGTGACCGGTGGGCCGATCATCAGTGCCAGCAGCGAGCTGGTCCGCTCCTACCGGCTGCCGCCGCGCACCATCGCGTTGACCTTCGACGACGGCCCCGACCCGGTCTGGACCCGCGAGGTGCTGCGGGTCCTGGACACCCACCAGGTCAAGGGAACGTTCTTCGTGCTGGGCTCGCAGGTGGCCCGGCACCCCCGGATTGCCCGGGACCTGGCCGACGGTGGGCACCAGCTCGGCGTGCACACCTTCACCCACCCCGACCTCGCCGAGCTGCCGGTGTGGCGGCAACGCCTGGAGTACGCCCAGACCCAGCTCGCCGTGGCGGGCGCGACCGGCCTGCGGACCTCGCTGGTGCGGTTCCCGTACTCGTCCCACCCGGGTGCGATCGACAACCGGGACTGGCCGGTGGTCACCGCCGCCGGTGACCTGGGCTACCTGACGTTCCTCAACGACACCGACAGCCAGGACTGGTCGCTGCCCGGGGTGGACCGGATCATCGAGAACGCCGCCCCGGAGGGCGACTCCGGTGCCGTCACCCTCTGGCACGACGCCGGTGGCGACCGGGCGCAGACCGTGGCCGCCCTCGACCGGTTCATCCCGATGATGAAGCAGCGGGGGTACCGGTTCGTCACCGCGACCGAGGGGTTGAACCTCGCCTTCGCCGCCGCCGGGGCGGACCACCGGGTGGATTCCGCAGGGGTCGCCACCGCCGGGGACCGGTGGCGTGGCCGGATGCTGATCTGGGCGGTGCAGGGCGCCGACACCATGCTTACCGTGTTCGGGGGGCTCTTCGTCGTCGTCGGTCTGCTCACCGTGGGTCGTACCCTCGCGCTGTTCGTGCTGGCCGGGCGGCACGCCCGACGCCGCCGGGCCAGGGGCTGGAGCTGGGGGCCACCGGTCACCGCGCCGGTGTCGGTGATCGTCCCGGCGTACAACGAGAAGGAGGGGATCGCCGCGGCGGTCCGCTCCCTGGCCGGTGGCGACCACCCCGGCGGGATCGAGGTGGTCGTCGTCGACGACGGCTCCACCGACGGCACCGCGGACATCGTCGACGCGCTCGGCCTGCCCAACGTCCGGGTCGTCCGCAAACCCAACGGCGGTAAGCCCAGTGCCCTGAACACCGGCCTGGCGCTGGCCCGGCACGACCTGATCGTGATGGTCGACGGGGACACCGTCTTCGAGCCCGACGCGGTCCGCCGGCTGGTGCAACCCTTCGCCGACCCGCAGGTCGGCGCGGTGGCCGGCAACGTCAAGGTCGGCAACCGGCGCAGCCTGATCGCCAAGTGGCAGCACATCGAGTACGTCATCGGCTTCAACCTGGACCGGCGGCTCTACGAGACGCTGCGCTGCATGTCCACGGTGCCCGGGGCGATCGGCGGGTTCCGGCGGGAGGCGCTGCGCTACGCCGGGGGGATGACCGACGACACCCTGGCCGAGGACACCGACATCACCATCGCCCTGGGCCGGGCCGGCTGGAAGGTGGTCTACGAGGAGACCGCCCGCGCCTGGACGGAGGCCCCGGCGACCATCGGGCAGCTCTGGAAGCAGCGTTACCGGTGGAGCTACGGCACCATGCAGGCGATGTGGAAGCACCGTCGCTCGGTGCTCGACAGGGGCTCGTCCGGCCGGTTCACCAGGCGGTGTCTGTTCTTCCTCAGCCTCTTCGGGGTGCTGCTGCCACTGCTCGCGCCGGTGATCGACCTGCTGGCCCTGTACGGCCTGTTCTTCCTCGACCGCAAGGCCACGGCGGTGGCCTGGCTGGTCATGCTCGGCGTGCAGACCGCCACCGCCGTGGTGGCGTTCCGGCTGGACCGGGAGAAGCTGGGGGTGCTGTGGGTCCTGCCTCTCCAGCAGTTCGTCTACCGGCAGTTGATGTACCTGGTGATGATCCAGGCGGTGGTCACCGCGGTGACCGGTGGCCGGCTGGGCTGGCAGAAGCTCCGCCGCACCGGCCTGGAACCCGCCGTCCGCACCGGCTGACCCCTCGCCGTCCCGGTCCCCGCCGGCCCGCGTTGACCGGGGTGCGGTGCCGGTCGGCGTCGCGGTGCGGTGCCGGTCGGCGTCGCGGTGCGGTGCCGGCCCGCGTCGCGGTGTGGTGCTGGTCCGCGTCGCGGTGCGGTGTTGGTCCGCGTTGACGCGCTGCGGCTCGCACGCGCCCTGGCACGACATGGTGCCCGGGGACCGAGGGTCGGGGCGGGCGGATGCCCGCCCCGGGCTCAGTCCTCGTCGAGGTCGTCGAGGCGGGCCAGCCAGGTGGCGAAGCGCTCGATCGGCGTCTCGAACTCGGGGTTGAGGTCGACGAAGTCGCGCAGCCGCTCGCCGAGCCACTCCAGGGTGACCTGCTCGTCACCCCGCCGCTGCACCAGTTCCTCGATCCCACGGTCGGTGAAGTACACCGCGCCTCCTCACTGCTGCGTTCCGTGCCTCGGACCAACTCGGAAAGTGGACATGATCCCTCCCGACCGGGGGCGCTCCGCCACCCGGGTGGCGGACGATCCCACCGGTCACCATGCCCCACTCGCCGCGCCCGCCGCGCAGCGGGTTCAGCTCTTTTGGGGAGAGTTGTTGTCGCTGGGGCGACAACAACTCTCCCCAAAGCTGCGGTGCGGCGTGGCCATGGCGTGGAGCGGTGCGGTGCGGTGCGACGTGGTGGGCGTGGTGCGGTGCGGCGTGGTGCGACGTGGCGTGGCGAGGTGCGGGGCGGGCCGCGACATGGGACGGCCCGCGCCCGTGGGAGGGGGCGCGGGCCGGGGTGGTACCGGGTCGGGGCTGGTGCGGTCAGGGGCGGGGGAGGGCGGTGTCGATCAGCCCGGCCTGCTCCACCTCGTGCATCTTCGCCGAGCCGACCGCCGGGGCGGCGGCGGCGGGGCGGGAGATGCGGCGCAGCCGGACGTCGGCCAGGTGCTCCAGCAGGTTGAGCGCGACGAAGCTCCACGCCCCCTGGTTGGCCGGCTCCTCCTGCACCCAGGCGAAGTCCTCCGCGTTGGGGTACGCCGCGAGCGCCGCCCGGATCTCCTCCACCGGCAGCGGGTAGAGCTGCTCGATCCGGATGATCGCGGTGTCGGTGACACCCCGCTCGGCGCGGGCGGAGAACAGGTCGTAGTAGATCTTGCCCGAGCAGAGCAGCACCCGCTTGACCTGCTCCGGCGCGGGTGCGGCGGTGTCGGCCAGCACCGGGGCGAAGGTGCCTGTGGTGAAGTCCTCCACCGGGCTGACGCAGAGCTTGTGCCGCAGCAGCGACTTCGGCGTGAACACCACGAGCGGCTTGCGCTTCGGCGACAGGGCCTGGCGACGCAGCAGGTGGAAGTAGTTCGCCGGGGTGGTCGGGATGGCCACCCGCATGTTGTCCTCGGCACACATCTGCAGGAACCGCTCCGGGCGGCCGGAGGTGTGGTCCGGGCCCTGCCCCTCGTGGCCGTGCGGCAGCAGCAGGGTGACCGCGGAGCGCTGACCCCACTTCACCTCGCCGGAGGAGATGAACTCGTCGATCACCGACTGGGCGCCGTTGACGAAGTCACCGAACTGGGCCTCCCAGCAGACCAGCGCGTTGACGTTCTCCACCGAGTAGCCGTACTCGAAGCCCATCGCGGCGTACTCGCTCAGCAGCGAGTCGTGCACGAAGAACCGGGACCGCTCGCCGTCGGCGGTGAGCGTCTTGAGCGGCAGGTAGTCCTCGCCGGTCTTGGCGTCGACCACCGAGGCGTGCCGCTGGACGAAGGTGCCCCGGCGGGAGTCCTGGCCGGCGAGCCGGACGGTGACCCCGTCGTGCAGCAGCGAGCCGAAGGCGATGATCTCGCCGTACCCCCAGTCGATGTTGCCCTCGACGGACATCTTGGCCCGCCGGTCGAGCAACTGCTGGATCCGCTTGTGCGGGGTGAAGCCCTCGGGGAGGTTGACGTGCGCCTCGCCTACCGCCTTGACCACGGCGGCGTCGGTGGCGGTCTCCACCTGCGGCTCCGGCTCGTCCTCGCGGCGCGGTCGGGTGGCCTGGCGGGGGGTGGTGGCGGCATCCCGGGTGGCCTTGAAGACCCGCTCCAGCTGCGACTGGTAGTCGCGTAGCAGCTCCTCGGCGTCCTCGACGGTGATGTCGCCCCGGCCGATCAGCTCCTCGGTGTAGAGCTTGCGGACCGAGCGCTTCGAGTCGATGATCTTGTACATCTGCGGGTTGGACATCGAGGGGTCGTCGCCCTCGTTGTGCCCGCGCCGGCGGTAGCAGACCATGTCGATCACGACGTCCTTGTTGAACGCCTGCCGGTACTCGAAGGCCAGCCGGGCGACCCGGACCACGGTCTCCGGGTCGTCGCCGTTGACGTGGAAGATCGGCGCCTGGATCATCCGGGCCACGTCGGTGCTGTAGAGGCTGGACCGGCTGTACTCCGGGGCGGTGGTGAAGCCGACCTGGTTGTTGACCACCACGTGCACGGTGCCGCCGGTGCGGTAGCCGCGCAGCTGGGACAGGTTGAGCGTCTCGGCGACCACGCCCTGCCCGGCGAAGGCGGCGTCACCGTGCACCGCCAGCGGCAGCACGGTGTAGCCCTCCAGCTTGAGGTCGATCCGGTCCTGCTTGGCCCGGACGATGCCCTCCAGCACCGGGTCCACGGCCTCCAGGTGCGACGGGTTCGCCACCACCGAGACCTTGACCGAGTGGTCGCCGTCCGGGGTGGTGAACTTGCCGTTCTGCCCCAGGTGGTACTTCACGTCGCCGGAGCCCTGGGTGGAGCGCGGGTCGAGGTGACCCTCGAACTCCGAGAAGATCTTCTCGTACGGCTTGCCGACGATGTTGGCCAGCACGTTGAGCCGGCCCCGGTGCGCCATGCCGATGACGACCTCGTCCAGCCCGTCCTCGGCGGACGCCTCCAGCACCTCGCCGAGCAGCGGGATCAGCGACTCGCCGCCCTCCAGCGAGAACCGCTTCTGGCCGACGTACTTGGTCTGCAGGAAGGTCTCGAACGCCTCGGCGGCGTTGAGCCGGTTGAGCACGTGCTTCTGCTCGTCGGCGGCCGGCTTCTCGTAGCGGCGCTCGATCCGCTCCTGGATCCAGCGGCGCTCCTCCGGGTCCTGGATGTGCATGTACTCGATGCCGAGCCGCCGGCAGTACGAGTCGCGCAGCACCCCGAGGATCTCGCGCAGCTTCATCCGCTGCTTGCCGGCGAAGCCGTTGACCGGGAAGGTGCGGTCCAGGTCCCACAGGGTCAGCCCGTGCTGGAGGACGTCCAGGTCGGGGTGCTTGCGGATGGCGAACTCGAGCGGGTCGGTGTCGGCCATCAGGTGGCCCCGGACCCGGTAGGCGTGGATCAGCTCGTGCACCCGGGCGGTCTTGTTGATCTGCCCTTCGGAGTCGACGGCCACGTCCCGCACCCAGCGCACCGGCTCGTACGGGATGCGCAGCGAGGTGAAGATCTGGTCGTAGAAGCCGCGCTCGCCGAGCATCAGCTCGTGCATCACCTTGAGGAACTCGCCGGACTGCGCGCCCTGGATGATCCGGTGGTCGTAGGTGCTGGTCAGCGTGATGATCTTGCTGACCGCAAGCTCGGCCAGGGTCGCCTCGCTCATCCCCTGATACGGCGCGGGGTACTCCATCGCGCCGACCCCGATGATCGCGCTCTGCCCCTGCATCAGCCGGGGGATCGAGTGCACCGTGCCGATGCCGCCCGGGTTGGTCAGCGAGATCGTCGTACCGGCGTAGTCCTCCATGGTCAGCTCGTTGCGGCGGGCCCGCCGGACCACGTCCTCGTACGCCTGCCAGAACTGCCGGAAGTCCATCTGCTCGCAGCCCTTGATGGACGGCACGACCAGGTTGCGGGTGCCGTCGGGCTTGGTCAGGTCGATGGCGATGCCCAGGTTGACGTGCTCCGGGCGGACCATCGCCGGCTTGCCGTCGACCTCGGCGAAGGAGTTGTTCAGCTCCGGGTGCTCGACCACGGCGCGGACCAGCGCGTAGCCGATCAGGTGGGTGAAGCTGACCTTGCCACCACGCCCCCGGGCGAGGTGGTTGTTGATCACGATGCGGTTGTCGACGAGCAGCTTGGCCGGGACGGCGCGCACGCTGGTGGCGGTCGGCACGGACAGCGAGGCGTCCATGTTCTGCACGATCCGGGCGGCCACCCCGCGCAGCGGCGTGGTGCCGGCGGCGCTGGCCGTCGGTGCCTTCGCTGCCGGCTTGGCCGGGGCGGCCTTCTCGGTCGCGGCGGGCTTGGCCGGTGTGGGCTTGGCGGCGGTGGCCGGCTTCGCGGTCGCGGTCGGCTTCGCGCTGGCCGTCGGCGCCTTGGTGGCCGGGGCGGTCTTGCCGCCACCGGCCGGTTCCTGCTGCCCGGCCGGTTCCTGCTGCCCGGCCGGTTCCTGCTGCCTGGCCGGTTCCTGCTGCCTGGCCGGCTCGGACGTTGCGGCCGGGGTGCCCTTGCCGTCGGCCGGGCGCGGTGTCGCGGTGCCGGGGGCGGGTCGGTAGTCGGCGAAGAAGTCGTGCCAGGCCGAGTCGACGCTCGACGGGTCGGCGAGGTAGCGCTGGTACATCTCCTCGACGATCCACTCGTTCGGGCCGAAACCCGCCAGTGGGTTCTCCTGCGAAGTCTGCTGGGTCGACACGGCCGGTAATCGCCTCTTTCACGCGGGTCTGTGTGTCACGCGGTGTCCGCCGTCGTCCGGAAGTGCGAGTGGGCGGGGGATGGTTCCCAGGCTACGCCGTGAGATTACGGTAGGCATTCCCACCTCGGTCGGGTGGCCGGTTTCACAGAAGATGCCGGAAGTCAATCAGCTCTTCGTATCCTGTTGACTCCGGACCGGAGTGGGGCTTCGCCTCCGGACCTGAGGCGGGACCGGAGCGGGACAGGGCGACGACCACCTCCCGACAGCCGACCGGCCCGGCGCGACAGTCGTCACGCCGGGCCGGAACGGTCCGGAAAGCGGGTCGGTCAGGAGATGTCCCGCCGCCGCATGGTGAGCGTGCCGATCGCGCCGGCCACCACCGCGTACCCGATCAGGACCACCGCGCCCGCCCAGCGGGGCGGGTTGCCCGGGATCTCGGCCCCGCTGACCATCAGCGACGACGCCAGCGACGGCACCAGCACCTGGAGGTCGTTGATCCAGTCGCCCCACTTGGCGGCCAGGATGCTGATCGCGATGGCCGCGCCGACCGCGCCGCCCAGGTAGAGCAGGATGCCGGTGACGGTGGCGCCGATCTGGCTGCGGATCAGCACCCCGATCCCGACCCCGAGCACCGACCAGAGCAGGTACGCCAGGCCGTTGAGCGCGGTCGCCCGCCAGACCGCGCCGCTGCCGAGCTGGGAGCCCAGGTCGACGCTGCTCATCACCAGTGCCCCGAAGAGCAGGTTGAACACGGTGGTGACCAGCCAGAACAGCATGGCCAGGATGGCTGCGGCAGCCAGCTTGGCCAGCATCACCGCCGTCCGGTGCGGCACGGTGAGGAAGGTGGTGGTGACCGTCTGGTGGAAGAACTCGCTCGTCACCACGATGATGCCGAGCAACATCACGATCATCAGGCCGAAGAACTGCCCGTTGGTGTAGACGTTGGCGGCCAGGCTGTCCACCGACTGCACGGCCTGCATCTGGTCGGCCTGGTCGGCCGGTACGTCGCCGAAGTTGTTGCTGGCCAGCGCGTCGGTCTGCAACCAGTTGATCAGCGCGGTGAGCGCCCACAGCGGCACCGTGATCAGCCCGAAGATCCACCAGGTGCTCGTGGTACGGATCTTCAACAGCTCGGATCGGACCAGGTTCATCGGATGCCCGCCTTCCCGGCCGTCAGCTCCAGGAAGACCCGTTCCAGGTCGGGCCGTTCCGGGGTCAGTTCGTGCAGCTCGACCTTGGCGGCCAGCGCGGCCCGGCCGATCGCCGGCGCGTCCACCCCGCTGACCAGCAGCACGCCGTGCTCGTCGGTCTCCACCGTCGCGGACTGCTCGCGCAGCGCCACTGTCAACTCCTCGGCCTGCGGGGTGCGCACCCGCACCCGGCCGCTCTCTGCCATCGAGCCGAGCACCTGCTCCACCGGCCCCTGCCGGATCAGCTTGCCGGCCGCGATGATCACCACGTCGTCGGCGAGGAGCTGCATCTCGGACAGCAGGTGGCTGGAGACCAACACCGTGCGCCCCTCGTGCGCCAAACCCTTGAGGAAGCCGCGCATCCAGCGGATGCCCTCCGGGTCGAGGCCGTTGGCCGGCTCGTCGAGGATCAGCACCCGGGGGTCACCGAGCATCGCGGCGGCGATGCCGAGGCGCTGCTTCATGCCCAGCGAGTAACCCTTGAACTTGCGCTTCGCCGCCGGGGTGAGCCCGACCAGGGCCAGCGCCTCGTCGGCCCGGCTCTTAGGCAGGCCGGCCGCCGCGCAGATCACCCGCAGGTGGTTGATGCCGGTACGGCCCTTGTGCGCGCTGGACGCCTCCAGCACCGCGCCCACGTGCCGCAGCGGGTCGGTCAGGTCGGCGTACCGCTGGCCACCGATGGTCGCCGTGCCACCGGTCGGGGTGACCAGGTTCAACAGCATCCGTAGCGTCGTCGTCTTGCCCGCGCCGTTCGGGCCGAGGAAGCCGGTCACCCGGCCGGCCTCGACCGTGAAGGACAGGTTGTCGACCGCCCGTACGTTCTTGTACTGCTTGGTCAACCCGGACACGACGATCTGGCCGGTGCTGGGGCTCCACTGCCCGTCGGACATCGTTCTCCTCCCGTGCGGCGGCGCATCGTGCACCGCGTCCTGCGGCGCCGTTACGGAATGCGCCGCTGACCAGCCTCGCTGGTGACGTCAAGTTACGCCATCAGCCCGGGTCGGTAGGTCGTGCTCCCTCTCAGGCAGGAGGCGGTAGTCCTCAGGGACGAGACGCGGGCGGCAGTGCGACCCAGGTGGCGCGGGCCCGGCCGAGCAGCCCACCGGCGCTTCCGTAGAGGCTGGTGTGCACCACTGCCAGCCGGCCCTCGGCGGTGACCACCGCACCGGTGACCACGCACTGCTCACCCGGCTCGGGCAGCGTGTCGAGCGCGACGGCGAGCCGGCCCAGCACGTACGGCCGGCCGGGGGCGATCACCGTCCAGCCACCCGGGCAGTCCAGCGCCGCCCAGGCGGTCGGTGCGGTCACCCGCTGTGGCGTCCGCCACGGCGCGGCGGTCCGCCCGTCGGGCAGCCGGCCGGGAAAGATCCGCAGGCCGTCGGGGTGCTCCGGGCCGCAGACGTAACAGCCGGGGAAGG
Source organism: Micromonospora sp. DSM 43699 (assembly GCF_055517075.1). Taxonomy (NCBI): domain Bacteria; kingdom Bacillati; phylum Actinomycetota; class Actinomycetes; order Micromonosporales; family Micromonosporaceae; genus Micromonospora; species Micromonospora sp. DSM 43699. The sequence goes on along the minus strand of NZ_JBTMMT010000008.1, from coordinate 114,861 downwards.
GGTGGTCGACCAGGCCCGGATAGCCGGCCGAGGCGGCGTGCGCGGTCGCCGGGTCGACCGGGGGGACCGGGGCGGGCGGGTCGCCGGCCGGGCGTACCTCGGCGACCAGGTGCCCGTCCGGGTCGTACACGTCGCCGTCGGTGAGGGTGAGCGGGGTGTCCAGCGGGGGTGGGCGACGCAGCGTCACCTCGACGGGCCGGTCCGCGCCGTACGCCTCGGCGAAGACCCCGGCGCTCCAGCCGCCGTTGCCCGAACCGGGCGGGCCGTTGTACCGGGATTCGATGATCATCAACCCTCCGCCGCGTCGTCCGTCCGGCCCGGGTGGCCGGCTTCCCCGCAGGCAGCCTCGCACACACCCCAGGCGTCCCGTCGGCCCCACCTGCCCCGCAGGTCACACGCGGGGCCGGACCGCCGACCGGCGTTCATCGGATCGACACCCTTCGCCGGGCGGCAGGCAACCCGGGGCACCTAGACAGGTCCCATGGCTGTTCTGCATGCCGCTGGCGCACCCCTGACGACCAGTGGATACACCCTGCTGATCGCCGACGACCCGACCCAGGTCGCGGCCGCGCAACGCCTGCGCCACGAGGTGTTCGCCACCGAACTCGGCGCGACCCTGCGCCCGGGGGCCGCCGGGCTGGACGCCGACGACCTCGACGTCCACTGCGACCACCTGATCGTCCGCGAGGAGCGCACCGGCGCGGTGGTCGGCACCTACCGGCTGCTGCCACCCGGCCGCACCGACCGCCGGTACGCCGCCGGTGAGTTCGACCTGACCGCGCTGGACCCGCTGCGCGATCTGCTTGTCGAGACCGGCCGCTCCTGCGTCCACCCGGACCACCGCTCCGGCGCGGTGATCAACCTGATGTGGGCGGGACTGACCCGCTACCTGCACCTGCGTGGCTCCAACTGGCTGGGCGGCTGCGCCTCGGTGCCCGTCGACGACGGCGGCCGGGCCGCCGCCGAGGCATGGGCGCTGATCCGGGCCGGGCACCTCGCGCCCCCGCCGCTGAGGGTGCGCCCGCTGCGGCCCTGGTTCGCCGAGCCGGGCGCGGCGGCACCGGAGACCGCCACCGGCGGCCCCGCCGGGCGGGCGCTGGTCCCACCGCTGCTGCGCGGCTACCTGCGGCTCGGCGCGTGGATCGCCGGAGAGCCGGCGTACGACCCGGACTTCCGCTGCGCCGACTTCTACGTGCTGTTCTCGCTGGACCGGATGAACCCGCGTTACCTGCGGCACTTCCTCGGTGGGGAGACGCGGTGAGCGCCGAACTGTGGCGACCGACCGCCGGCTGTGGCCCGGACTGCCTGCCGGGGGCGGGGCGGACGGAGGTGTCGCTAGGGCGGCGGGTGCTCCGGCTGCTTGGCGTACTCGGGATGCTGCTGGTCGGGGTGGGTGTGGTCGTACTGCTGCCGGTGCTGCCGACGGCGGAGCGGGCGGCGGTGGTCCGGGGCTGGGCCCGGGGGACCGCCGGGGCGCTCGGCGTGCGGCTGACGGTGCGCGGTCGGCTGCCCCGGCGGCGGGCGCTGCTGGTCGCCAACCATGTCTCCTGGCTGGACGTCCTCGCGGTGCTGGCGGTCGCGCCGGCCCGGCTGCTGGCCAAGCGGGAGGTGCGGACCTGGCCGGTGCTGGGGCTGCTGGCCCGCGCCGCCGGCGCGGTCTTCGTCGACCGGTCGCGTCCCCGGGACCTGCCGCGCACCGTGGCCCGGCTCGCGGCCACCCTGCGGGCCGGTCACCCGGTCGCGGTCTTCCCCGAGGGGACGACCTGGTGCGGCGTCGCCCCCTCGGCGGACTGCCGGCCGCCCCGGGGGTTCCGGCCGGCGGCGTTCCAGGCGGCGATCGACGCCGGGGCCCCGGTGGTGCCGCTACGGATCAGCTACCGCTCTGCTGCCACCGGGGCGACGACCACCACCGCCGCCTTCCTCGGCGACGAGACCCTGTGGCGCTCGTTGGGCCGGGTGCTGGCCGCCCGGGGCCTGGTGGTGGACGTCGCGGTGACCGCCGCCCTGCACCCGGCCCCCGGCGCGGACCGCCGGGTGCTGGCCCGGGCCGCCGAGTCGGTCGTGCACCTGCTCCCGCCCCGCCCGGTCACCCGCCGCCTCACCCTGGCCGCTGTGCCCGTGGTCGCCCTGCCCGGGTCCGCGTCCGCGCCGGCCGCCGGGAAGGGCCTCGGTCTGGCCGCCTGACCCGTCTCACCCAAGGGGCCGCTTCGACGGCATGATCCACTCGGGTGGGCCGTTGTTGCGGTGTCCTGGCGACCGGTTACCGCAACACCGACCCAAGTGAGTGGATCGCGTCATCGAGGCGGCGGTCTGGCGGTGGGTGGTGTGCCGGTGGCGGGACGGCAGGTCCGCCCGTTGGCGGGTGTGGCCAGGGCGGCCTGTTCTGGGCGTAGGTGGTATGACGCTGTGGCATAAACATGACGGACAGGAATACTCGTCCGCCGGAGTTGGGGACGCCTCGGCTGGCTGTGGGTCAGGTCGCCGGGCGGATACACCAAGGGACCGCTCGGCATCGTGCCGAGAGGTCCCTTCAGCGTTGGTTGTCCGCCCGGCCGGCATGGTCGCCAGCCTGACCCACTCGCGTGGGCCGATGTTGCGGTATCCCGGGTGACTGGTTGCCGCAACATCGGCCCACGCGAGTGGATCAAGGTGGGGGCGAGGCGGGGGTGGGCATTGGCGGGTTTGCGACTCACGACAGTCTTGTTCTATCGCGATGTATCGCGTTACGCTCTGCCCGTGCAGTGGCGCGGCTACCGGCCGCGACCCACCGAGGGGAGACGTCATGGCCACCTGGAAGGTCGACAGACCACAGCAGCTCACCATCGACGGGCCGGTCACCCGGCTCGACGTACGCCTGGTCACCGGGCGGCTCAACGTGGTCGGCACGGACGGCCCGGCCCGGGTCGACGTCACCCGGATCAGCAGCCGGCCGCTCATCGTCGAACACCGCGACGGTGTGCTCACGGTCGGGCACGAGCGCCACCCGCGCCGGCCCGGGCTCCTCTGGTGGCTCGGTCAGCTCGGTCGCCGGTTCCGCGCCGAGGTGTCCATCGCCGTCCCGGCCGACACGCTGGCCGACCTGCACCTGATCGACGGCTCGCTGGTCGCCTCCGGCCTGGTCAACGACAGCACCGTGAACGTCACCTCCGGGCAGGTCACCCTGATGGGCCTGGCCGGGCGCACCAGGGCACGGGTCGTCTCCGGCCCGGTCGAGGCGCTCGGCGTGACCGGTGAGCTCAGCCTGGACACGGTCTCCGGCGAGGTGACCCTCGCCGAGAGCGCGGCCGGCCGGGTGCACGCCAACACCGTCTCCGGGGCGATCACCTGCGACCTGGACAATCCCCGGCGCAGCGAGATCCGGCTCACCACCATCTCCGGGCCGATCACCGTCCGGGTCCGCGAGGACAGCGACCTCGCCGTCCACCTGCACACCACCTCCGGCCGGATCACCAGCGGCTTCCCCCAGGTCAGCGGCGCAAGCGGGATCGGACCGGTCAAGGACAGCCACGGGGTGCTCGGCGCGGGCGAGGGTAAGCTCTGGGCGTCCGCGACCTCCGGCAGCATCGCGTTGCTCGCCCGGCCGGTGGACGACGACCAGGAGGAGCAGCCGTGACCGCCGTGTTCAGTCACGGGCGGCTCCGGCTCTATCTGCTCCGGCTGCTCGACGACGGTCCCAAGCACGGCTACGAACTGATCCGGCTGCTGGAGGAGCGCTTCCTCGGCCTCTACGCCCCGAGCGCCGGCACCATCTATCCCCGGCTGCAACGCCTGGAGGCCGACGGCCTGGTCACCCACACCGCCGCCGGTGGCCGCAAGGTCTACGAGATCACCGAGAGCGGTCGGGCCGAGTTGCGCCAACGCGCCGACGAGGTGACCACCCTGGAAACCGACATCACCGCCTCGGTGGAGGATCTGTCCGCGCTGGCCGGGGAGATCCAGACCGAGGTACGCGGCTCGGTGCGCGACCTCAAGCGCGAACTGCGCGAGGCCACCCGGCAGACCCGGCAGACCCGCTGGGACCGCCCGGTGCCCGGCCCGACACCCCGCCCGGCGCCCGGCTCGACATTCCGCCCGGCGGACCCCGCTCAGGGCGATTCCCCCCTGCTGGCCGATTTCGACAAGCGATTGGCCGAGTTCACCGTCGAGGTCGGCGCGCTGGTCCGGGCCGGGCAGCTCAGCGACACCCAGCTCCGGACCGCGATCCGGGTCCTCGACGGCGCACTGGACGGGCTGCGCCGACTGCTGCGCTGACGGCCGCGGCGCGCTGACGTGGGCGGCGACGTGCACGGTTGCGCTGATGGTTGCGCACGGCTGCCGCGTACGGCTGCGCAGGCTGGCGTGCTGGCGGCGGCCGGGCACGGCGGCGCGGGCCGGTTCACGGCTTCACAGGGTTTTTCCAGCGAGCATCCAGCGCCGGCGCAGCGACGTCACGGATGATGGCCGGCATGGCCGCTACCCATACCGAGGCGCGACTGCTCGTCGTCGAGGACGATCCCAACATCCTCGAACTACTCTCCGCCAGTCTCCGCTTCGCGGGGTTCGACGTGGCGACCGCCACCAGTGGCAGCGCGGCCCTGCACGCGGCCAAGGACCACCGGCCCGACCTGGTGGTGCTCGACGTGATGCTGCCCGACCTGGACGGCTTCGAGGTCATCCGGATGCTCCGCGAGGGCGGCACGCGTACCCCTGTGGTGTTCCTGACCGCCCGGGACGCGACCGACGACAAGATCCGTGGGCTCACCCTGGGCGGCGACGACTACGTCACCAAGCCGTTCAGCCTGGAGGAGCTGACCGCCCGGATCCGGGCGGTGCTGCGGCGCACCGCGACCGGCGAGCAGGCCCCGTCCCGGCTCACCTTCGCCGACCTGGAGCTGGACGAGGAGACCCACGAGGTGCACCGGGCCGGGCAGCGGGTGCAGCTCTCGCCTACCGAGTTCAAGCTGCTGCGTTACCTGATGCTCAACGCCAACCGGGTGCTGTCCAAGGCGCAGATCCTCGACCACGTGTGGAACTACGACTTCCGGGGCGACGACAACATCGTCGAGTCCTACATCTCCTACCTGCGCCGGAAGGTGGACAACACCCAGCCCCGCCTGATCCACACCCTGCGCGGCGTGGGCTACGTCCTGCGCAAGCCGGCGGCGTGAGCCCGCTCGACGAGGCGAAAGGGCGGATCCGGAGCGTCCCGCTGCGGGTCAAGCTGGTCGCGGCGGTGCTCACCCTGGTCGCCGTCGCCCTCGTGGTGATCAGCTCGCTGACCACGTACTTCCTGCGCGAGTACCTGATCGGGCAGGTCGACGGGGAGTTGCAGTCGGCAAGCGTCCAGGTCGGCCGGGCGCTGCCCAACCTGGAGAGCGGGCTGGCCAGGGCCACCCTGCCCACCGACTACGTGGTCGCCCTCGCCGACGGCGACGGCTCCCGGTTCATCGGGTACGACCCGGCCCTCGAACCGGACGACCTGCCACCGGTTCCCGCCGACGTGGCCGGATTCCGGGGTGACGAGGGCGATCCGTTCACGGTCCGGTCCCAGGACGGCCGGGAACGGTGGCGGATGCTCTACCGGGAACTCTCCGACGGCCGGGTGCTCGCCGTCGGACAGCACCTCACCGACGTCGACCTGGCCGTGAAGCGGTTGATCTGGATAGACATGCTGGTCGGTGGGGCGGTGCTGATCCTGCTCGCCTCGGTCGGCGCGGCCATCGTGCGCACCAGCCTGAAACCACTCGTGGAGATCGAACGCACCGCCGCCGCGATCGCCGGTGGCGATCTGACCCGCCGGGTGCCCGACCCGGAGGAGGGGCAGGAGTGCGCCACCTCCGAGCTGGGCCGGCTCTCCCGGGCGCTGAACGCGATGCTGGCCCAGATCGAGGCCGCCTTCACCGCCCGCGCCGCCTCGGAGATGGCCGCCCGTACGGCGGAGGCGGGTGCCCGGGACGCGGCGCACGCCGCGCTGGCGTCCGAGGCCCGCGCCCGCCGGTCGGAGGAGCGGATGCGGCAGTTCGTCGCGGACGCCTCGCACGAGCTGCGGACCCCGCTGACCACCATCCGGGGCTTCGCCGAGCTGTACCGGCAGGGGGCGGCCCGCGCCCCGGAACAGACCGCCGACCTGCTGCGCCGCATCGAGGACGAGGCGGCCCGGATGGGGCTGCTCGTGGAGGACCTGTTGCTGCTGGCCCGGCTGGACCGGGAGCGCCCGCTGTCGCTGGCCCCGGTGGAGCTGCCGGTGCTCGCCTCAGAGGCGGTCGAGGCCGCCCGGGTGGTCGCCCCGGAGCGGCGCATCGAGCTGGAGATCGCTCCGGGCTCCGGCCCGCTCGTGGTGTACGCCGACGACGCCCGCCTGCGGCAGGTGATCGGCAACCTGATGACCAACGCGCTTACCCACACCCCGCCGGAGGCGTCGGTGACCCTGCGGCTGCGCTCCGAGACCGGCAACCTGGCCGTGGTGGAGGTGGCGGACACCGGCCCGGGGCTCGCCCCGGAGCAGGCCGAGCGGGTCTTCGAACGGTTCTACCGGGCCGACGCGGCCCGGACCCGCCGGGCCAGCGGGATCACCAGCACCGGCCTGGGGCTGGCCATCGTCGCCGCGCTGGTCACCGCCCACCAGGGCACGGTCGAGGTGGACGGGACGCCTGGGGGCGGGGCGACCTTCCGGGTCCGGCTGCCGCTGCTGCCCGAGCCCGACGGCGACGTGGAGTGATGCTCCACCGGTCCCGGTGTGACTTTCAGAAAACTTCCAGGCAGGATCCAGGGTGGTGACAGTGCCACGGGGAAAACTATGGGCATGACCGAGTTCGAGACCGACCCGCAGCGTCGGCCGGCTGCCACCGACGCCGAGCCGTCGCACCCCTCCGCCGAGCCGTCCCGCGTCGAGCGCGGCGAGTCCGACACCACCGCCGCTCCGGGCGACGCCACCGCCGCTCCGGGCGACACCGCCGGCGCCGCGGGGGAGCCGGCCGGCACGCCAAACCCCGGATCGTCGTACGGGCCACCGTCGTCGCCGTACGCGCAACCCTCCGCCACCCCGTACCCGCAGGCTGCGTACCAGTCCGGTGCGTCCGCCGGCGACCAGGCGTACCGGCCCGGCTATCCGGCGTCCGGCTACCCGGGCTACCCGCAGGCGGGCCAGTACCCGACGGCCGGTTACCCACAGTCCGGCCCGCAGCAGCCCGGCCCGCAGCAGCCCGGGTGGGCCGCCGGTCATCCGGGCCAGCAGCAGCACCCCGGCGCACCGGGTCAGCCCGGTGTGGGCGCCCCCTCTGCCGGTTATCCGGGCCAGCCCGGTTCCGCCGGCCCGGGTCAGCCCGGTGGCGGTTACCCGGGCCAGCACGCCCTGGCCGGAGCGGGCCAGCCGTCTGCCGGCTACCCGGGGCAGACCGGCCCGGGTGGCCCGCAGCACCCCGGCCAGCCGGTCCCGCCGTGGGCGTCGGCCCCGGGGCCGCAGGCCGGCAAGGTGGCCAAGTTCGTCGGTGCCGGGATCGCGGTCTTCGCCCTGATGCTCGGCTCCGGCGTGGCCGGCGGCGCGCTCGCCCTGGCGGTCGACGGCGACCGGGGGGGCATCACCCGCACCTATTCGGCCGCGCCGGTCATCGACAGCGCCGACCTGCCCAAGATCGCGGCGTCGGTGCAGGACAGTGTGGTCTCCATCCTCACCGACAACGGTGAGGGTTCGGGCGTGATCCTCAGTGCCGACGGCTTCGTGCTGACCAACAACCACGTCGTCGCGTCCGCCTCCGGCGACACCGTCCGGGTGGTCTTCGCCAACGGCAAGACCGCCTCGGCCAAGATCGTCGGCACCGATCCGAAGACCGACCTCGCGGTGGTCCAGACCAGCGGCGTCGACAACCTCAAGGCGGCGAAGTTCGGCGACAGCGACGCCATGCAGGTGGGCGACCAGGTGCTCGCCCTGGGCAGCCCGCTCGGCCTCCAGGGCTCGGTGACCGCCGGCATCCTCAGCGCCCGGGACCGCACCATCCGGGCCGGCAGCGAAGACAGCCCGCAGCAGGCCCCGCAGGGTGGTGCCAGCTCGATCTCCGGCCTGCTCCAGACCGACGCCCCGATCAACCCGGGCAACTCCGGGGGCGCGCTTGTCAACACCCGCGGCGAGGTGATCGGCATCAACACCGCCATCGCCACCGCCGGGCAGGGCAGCACCGGCAACATCGGTGTCGGCTTCGCCATCCCGAGCAACAAGGCCAAGGACGTCGCCGAGAAGCTCCAGCGGGGCGAGAAGATCAGCCATCCGTCCCTCGGCGTCAGCGTCAACGCGGCCGAGGACGGCGGTGCCCTGGTCGCCGCGGTCGCCGGTGGCAGCGCCGCCGAGAAGGCCGGGATCCAGCGGGGTGACGTGATCACCAGGTTCGGGGACAAGGCGATCAACGACTCCAACGACCTCGTCGGCGCGGTGCAGGCCGGCAAGGTCGGCGACCGGGTCCAGGTGACCTACAAGCGAAATGGCACCGAGGCGACGGCAACCGTCACGCTCGCCGAGACGTCATAGCAATCAGACCTGCCTCCTCCGGGGCGGCGGGCGGCGGAGCCAAGGGGGGTTGCGCCCTCGCCCGCCGCCCGGACCACCTCGCGCAGCGCCGCCGGCAACTCCCCGGCACCGTCGCAGATCAGCCCGGTCACCCCGCCGCCCTTCTTCCTGCCCGGGACGCTCGCCCGGCCGGGTGCGTTTGACCTCCCGGCCGAGGGGAAACCGCCGCTGATCCCGCTTACCGGGCAGCCGCCGATCCCGCTCATCCGGACAACGGGGGAGGATCCGTGACCGTGACCCACCGTCCGTCGGAACACCCGCCGTCCGGGCCGCCGCTGCGGATCGCGATGCTGGTCCCGCCCTGGCTGTCGGTGCCGCCCCCCGGGTACGGCGGGCTGGAACAGGTCGTGCACGGGCTGGTGGACGCGCTGGTCGGGCACGGTCACGAGGTGACCCTCTTCGGTGCCGGCCGGCAGCACGGGACGGCCGCCGGCTTCGTCTCCACCATCGACGAGTTGCAGTACGACCGGCTGGGCGAGTCGCTGCCCGAGCTGGCCCACCTGGCGCGGGCCAAGCAGTTGATCTCCGCCGCCGACTTCGACGTGATCCACGATCACACCACGATCGGGCCGCTGGTCGCCGGCCGTCGGGCGGTGCCCACCGTGGCCACCGTCCACGGCAACCCGGTCGGGGAGTACGGGACGGTGCTCGGTGACACCGACCACGGGGTGGGCCTGGTGGCGATCTCGCACGCCCAACGTCGGGCGAACCCCGGCCTGCCCTGGGTGGGTACGGTGCACAACGCGCTCGACGGCCGGGACGTGCCCGCCAAACGGGAACCCGGCCGGGGACCGGTGCTCTGGCTGGCCCGGTTCAGCCCCGACAAGGGCCCCGACCTGGCGATCCGGGCCTGTCGGGCGGCCGGCCTGCCGCTCACCCTGGCCGGCAAGTGCAACGAGTCCGCCGAGCGCCGCCACTTCGCCGAGGTGGTCCAGCCGATGCTCGGCGAGGACGTCAACGTGATCATGAACGCCGGCCGGGAGGAGACGCTGCGGCTGCTTGTCGACGCCCGCTGTCTGATCATGCCGATCCAGTGGGAGGAACCGTTCGGCATGGTGATGGTGGAGGCCATGGCGACCGGCACCCCGGTGGTGGCGTTGCGTCGGGGCGCGGTGCCGGAAGTGGTGGTCGACGGGGTGACCGGGCTGATCTGCGACGGTGCCGGGGAGTTGCCGGCGGCGCTGCGCGAGGTGGTCCGGATCGACCCGGCGGCCTGCGTCGCGCACGTGGCCCGGAACTTCTCCACCGAGCGGATGGCGCGCGGCTACGAGGCGGTCTACCGCAGCGTCGTGCTCGGCACGACCCCGCCCCTGCACCGGCCCGTGCCGATCCACTCCCACTGACCGCTCCGAGCGGCGGCAGACCGCGCTGACCGCCGGGCCCCCTGCACCGGTCCGTGCCGGTCCGCTCCCACTGACCGGCCAGCGGTGCGGACCGGGCAGGCCCGGGTGGAGCAGACCCTCAGGTCGTCGTCGCGGCCAGGTCCCGGGCGGCGGCGTCGAGCTGACGACCGTACTCCTGGGTGATGCCGCCCTCGTCGATCCGGCGGGTGACCTTCGCGCGGAGCGCGGCGGCCTGGGCGGACACGTCGGAGCTTCCCTCGGCGGCGGACCGGGTCAGGTTGGCGAGCACGTTGCGCAGGTCCAGGCCGACGTCCTCGCGGATCTCGCCGGTACGGACCCCGTCGTCGACCAACCGGCGCATCCGGTCGGCCGCCTCGGTCAACCCGCCGCCACCCTGCCCACCGTCCGGGCTCGGCTGGGGGCGCTGCGGGGTGGGCGGGACGGTTGCCCGGCGGGTGCCCGGTGTCGACGTGGGGTCCGCCGGGGGTTGGGTGCGCGGTGCCGGCGGCTCGGTCACCGGAACCTCGGTCACCGGTGCTTCCGTCGGCCGGGCGACCGGCGGGGTGTGGGTCCCTGGCTCCAGGAGCGGAGCGAGCAGGAGGACCGCCGCCACTGTGAACACGACCAGCGCGCCCACCGCCACCAGCGGACGGCGCGACGGCGGCAGCTCCGGCTCGGGAGGCCCGTTCACCGCGCCACCGTTCCCGGCGCCGCCGTTGCCTGGGCCGCCGTTCCCGGCGAGCCGACCCCCCACCGCGTTGGCGCCCGCCGTGCCGGCACGTGGCGCGGCGGTGCCTACGGTCCGGCCGTCGGTACCGGCCCCGGTCTTCCCGGTCCCCGCGCCACCGCCCGGGCCCGCTGCGGGGCCGGATGCCGTGGCGGCACCGACGCCGGCCGCCGCGACCCGGGCGGTGGCGGTGACGCCCGTGCCGGTGGTAGCGGCCCCGGGGGTGGCGGGCGGGGTGGCGAGGGCGGGCAGGCTGACCGTCGGGGCGAGCATGGTGGCCGCCTGCGGGTCGCCCGGCAGCAGCTGGTCGCGCAGCGCGGTGGCGACCTGGTGCGCGGTCGGCCGTTCGTGCGGGTCGCGGGCCAGGCAGCGCAGGCAGACGTCGACCACCACCGGTGGCAGCCCGGGGACGCCGTCCAGCGTCGGCGGCGTCTCGTCGGTGATCGCGGCGGCGAGCTGTTCCCAGGTCTCCGCCGGGTACGGCGGTTGGCCGGTCAGCGTCTCGTAGAGCAGCACGCCCAGGGAGTAGACGTCGGTCGACGGCTGGGCCGGCGCCCCGTCCAGCCGCTCCGGGGCCACGTACGCCGGGGTACCGAAGGTGCCCCCGTCCTCGTCGTCGTCGGGGGTGCCGATCTGGGTGGCGATGCCGAAGTCGAGCACCTTGGCGCCGACCCTGGTCATCATCACGTTCGCCGGGGTGATGTCCCGGTGCACGATGCCCAGCCGGTGCGCCGCCGCCAACGCCTCGGCCACCTGGGCGCCCACCTCGACCGCCTCCGGCCAGGGCAGCGCCCCCTCGGTCAGCCGGTGCTCCAACTCCTCGCCGGTGAGCAGCTCCATCACCACGAACGAGGTGATCTCGCCGTCCGGGGCGAGCGCCTCGCCGTAGTCGTGCACCGCGGTCACGTGCGGGTGGACGAGCTGGGCGGCGGAACGCGCCTCCTCGCGGACCATGTCCCGGAAGCGGGCGTCGGCGGCCAGCGACGGCGCGAGCACCTTGACCGCGACGACCCGGTCGAGCACCTCGTCGCGGGCCCGCCAGATCACCGACATCCCGCCGGCCCCGATCCTGTCGAGGAGCCGGTACCTGCGGGCCAGCAACCTACCGGCGTTCAGGGCTGCCATCAGTGTTCGCACCTGCCTGGGGTCGGGGTGGTGTCAGGTTGCGGGAATGTGTCCCCCCTGTCAACGGTTGTCCAATTGCCCGATCGCTGTGGGCAGTGGTGCGTTCTCCCACCGCTACGAACCCGCGGTCGGGGCCGGTGGCCAGCGGCTGCGCCGCAGCTGCGGGCGGCGGCGTGCCAGGATGAACGGCATGAGTGGCGGTCCGGTGGCGTTCGTGCTCGGCGGCGGGGGAGTGCTCGGCGCGGTCGAGGTGGGCATGCTGCGCGCCCTGTTCCGGGCCCGGATCCGCCCCGACGTCGTGCTCGGCACCTCGATCGGCGCGGTCAACGGCGCGTTGGTCGCCGCCGACCCGTCCGAGGCGGTCACCGACCGGCTGGTACGGCTCTGGGCCTCGCCGGAGGCGAGCGAGGTGTACGGCGACTCGGTGGCCCGGCAACTGCGCCGGTTCGCCGCCCGTACCCACCTGCACTCGCCCCGGCCGCTGCGCAAGCTGTTGGAGGGCGAGTTGGGGGCGGAGACCACCTTCGCCGACCTGAAGGTGCCGTTCCGCTGCTGCGCGGCCAACATCGAACGGGCCGCCGAGCACTGGTTCCACACCGGACCGCTGGTGCCGGCGGTGCTCGCCTCCGCCTCCGTGCCGGGGCTGCTGCCCCCGGCCCAGATCGACGGTCAGCACTACATCGACGGCGGGATCGTCAACTCGATCCCGATCGGCGAGGCGGTGGCGGTCGGCGCGAAGCAGATCTTCGTCCTCCAGGTGGGTCGGATCGAGCGGGAGTTGACGCCACCCCGACGGCCCTGGGAGATCGCCCAGGTCGCGTTCGAGATCGCCCGCCGGCACCGGTTCGCCAGGGAGTTGGCGGCGCTGCCCGAGGGGGTGGCGGTGCACGTGCTGCCGACCGGTGGGCTGGAGCCGCGCGACGACAGCCCGTGGGCGTACCGGGACATGGCGGCGGTGGGGCGGCGGATCAGCCGCGCCTACACCGCCTCCCGGGCCTACCTGGCGACCCTGGACCGCTGATGCCGCTACCCCCACGATGGGTGCGCCGGTTGCTGTTCGCGCCCGCGGTGATCCTGCTCGCGATCACGGTGGTGACCACCGTGCCGGTCTGGGCGCTGCTCGCGCTGGCCGTGTCACCGTTCGTGCCGGGCCGGCTGCGTCCGCTGCGGCTGCTCTGGATCGGCTGCGTCTACCTGCTCTGGGACGCTGCCGCGCTGGTCGCCCTCTTCGTGCTCTGGCTGGCCTCGGGATTCGGCCGGTGGAAACGTTCACCGGCCTTCCAGCGGGCCCACTACGTGCTCGCCGGTTGGTTCCTCCAGGCCCTGTTCTGGCAGGCCCGGTGGACGCTGCGGTTGAGCATCGACGTGGTCGGCACCGACCCCGACACCGCGCTTCCCGGTCGGCCGGAGCTGGTGCTCTGCCGGCACGCCGGCCCGGGTGACTCGTTCATCCTGATCCACTCCCTGGTCAACTGGTTCCGGCGGGAGCCCCGGATCGTGCTCAAGGAGACCCTCCAGTGGGATCCGGCGATCGACGTCCTGCTCAACCGGTTGCCCAACCGCTTCATCGCCCCCGGTGACGGCCGTGATTCGGCGGTCCGGCAGATCGGCCACCTCGCCACCGACCTGGACGACGACGACGCCTTCGTGATCTTTCCGGAGGGCGGCAACTTCACCCCGGGGCGGCGGTTGCGGGCCATCGCCAAGCTGCGCGGGCTCGGCCTGGAACGGATGGCGGCGCGTGCCGAGCGGATGCAGCACGTGCTCGCCCCGCAGCCCGGTGGGGTGCTGGCCGCCCTGGACGCCGCCCCGGACGCCGGGGTGATCTTCGTGGCGCACACCGGCCTGGACCGGATGCTGACAGTCGGCGACGTCTGGCGGGAACTGCCGATGGACAAACGGATCGTGATGCGGTTCTGGTCGGTGCCTCCGGAGGACGTCCCGACCGGTCGTCAGGAGCGGATCGACTGGCTCTTCGACTGGTGGGCCCGGATCGACAGATGGGTCGCCGCCAACCGGGACGGCGTGACCACCGGATAGACGCACCGTGACGGTGGACCGGTTCGACCTCGTTCCCACGTAGGGTGCGCAGGTGGACCAGATCTGCGTGGTGACGACAGTGGTGGACTCGCGGTCCGTCGCGGACCTGATGGCGGCTGCCGCGGTGGCCGGGCGACTGGCCGCCTGCGCCCAGGTCGGCGGCCAGGTCGACAGTACGTACTGGTGGCGGGCCGGGGTGGAGACCAGCACCGAGTGGTCGGTGCAGTTCAAGACCGCGCCCGACCGGGCCACGGCGCTGGTCGGCCAGATCCGGGCCAACCATCCGTACGAGGTGCCCGAGATCCTGGTCACCCGGGTGGAGAGCGGCGACCCGGCGTACGCCGTCTGGGTGCACGAGACCACCCGTACGTAGGTACGGGCACTCTGGCCTGCGATCGCCGCCCCCCGGCAGGATGGCCGGGTGGAGAACACCGGTTACCCCTGCCCCCGCTGTGGTGCGCCCGCCGAGCTGACCCGGGGGTGTGTCCGCTGCGGGCTCGGGCCGTACCCGCCCGCCGCTGAGGTGGTCCGGCTGGACCGGGAGATCGTCACCCTCGGCCGGGAGGTCGAACGGGCCCGGGAGGCGTACCAGGGGGTCGGCGCGCGACTGCTCGCGGCGCAGCGCCAACGGGCGGAGCTGGCGGCCCGGATCCGCCGCGAGATCCCCGCGCCGACGCCGGTCGGCGCGGCTGCCCCTCCGGCCCTGACGGCCGCGCATCCGGTCGCGCCCGCACAGGCTGTCCGCCCGCCCGCCCAAGCCGTCCACCCGCCCGCGCCGGGCGCGCGCCCGGCCGCACCGGCCGGCCGCCCGGTGGTGCCGGTGCCCCGGGGCGGCGTCGTCGCGCCCGGTGGGCAGGTGCCGCCGGCCGGGTCCGGGAACCCGTCGGCGCCGGGTCGTCCGGAGACCTCGACGCGGACGATCCAGTGGCTGCTGTTCGTCCTCGGCGGCCTGCTGCTCGGCACGGCGGCGGTGGTCTTCACCGCGGTCGCCTGGGCGACGGTGGGGGTGGCCGGCCGGGCGCTGATCCTGGCCGCGTTCACCGCGCTCGCCCTGGCGGTGCCGCTGGTGGCGAGGTGGCGTGGACTGCGCGGCACCGCCGAGACGTTCGCCGCGGTGGGGCTGCTGCTTGTGGTCCTCGACGGGTACGCCGCCTGGTCGGTGAACCTGCTCGGCACCGCCGACTGGCCGGGCACCCGGTACGCCGCCCTGGTCGGCGGGGTCAGCGCGGCGGTCGCCACCGGATACGCCCTGCTCAGTCGGCTCACCGTGCCGTGGTTCGCGGCGCTGCTCGTGGTCCAGCCGGTGCTGCCGCTGGCGGCGGCGCAGTCCCGACCCGGGGCCACCGGCTGGACGCTGGTCTTCCTCGGGGTGGCACTGCTCGACCTCGCGGTGGTGGTCGCGCTGCGCCGCCGGTCGCCGGCTCCGGCCGCCCCGGCGGCCACCGGCACGACCGGCCCGGTGCCGGGTGGGCCGAATCCCGCCGCTCCGGTGCCGGCCGGAGCGCTGCCGCCAGGGTCGGGTCCGGCCGCTCCGGGTCCAGAGGGAGCGGTGGTGGTGCCCGCCGGGGGGTCGGGCACCACCACCCCACGCGCCGGGGAGGCGTTGGCCGGCTCGGCCGCCGTGCTCGCCGGCCGGGTGTTCGGCTGGCTCGGCTTCGGTGCCGCGGTGACGGTCGCCGCAAGTTGCGCCCTGGTGCCGCTGGCCCTGGGCCGGGCCGCCGACCAGCCGCTGCTCGCCGGCCTGCCGCTGCTGCTGGTCGGGGTGGTGCTGGCCGGCGCGGCCCGGGCCGCCGGTGCCCGGGTGTTCCGGCAGCTCACCGCCGGGCTGCTGGTGCCGTTGGTGGCCGCCGCGTTGCTGCGGCCGGTAGCCGAGCTGCGGGCCGGTTTCCTGCTGCTCGCCGTCGGCCTGGTGGCGGCCGGTCTGGCCGGTGCCGTCCGGCTGCTGCCGCAGCGGCACCGGATCGGCCCCCGGGTCGGCGCGTTGCTCGTCGCGGGCGGGGCGGCCCAGGTCGGCCTGCTCGCCAGCGGGGCGGTCGCGGCGCTCGCGGTGGACCGGTCACTGCCCGCGTGGCGGGGCGCCGCAGCCGGACCCGACCTGTCCTGGGGCTGGCAGCTCCCGCTCGCCGTGCTGTTCACCGTCGGTGCCGGCGTACTGCTGCTGCCGAGGGCGGCCCGTCCGGTGACCGTACTGCTGGGGGCGGTGGTCACCGCCGCAGCGCTGCCGGCGGTGACTGTCACCCCGTGGCCGGCCACCCTCGCGGTCGACCTGGTCGTCGGCGCGGCGCTGCTGCCGGTCGCGGTGCTGCGGGCCCGTCGTACGCCGACCGTGCTGGTCGGTGCCGGGGGTGCCGCCGTGCTGCTCGGGCACGGGCTGCTGGTGGCGTCGGCCGACCCGGTGGGGCTGCTGGTGGCGCTCGGGGTGGTGCTGGCCGTCGGGCTGGCGGTGGCGCTGCCCGGCCGCCCGGTGAACGCCGTCGCGGGCCGGGTCGCCGGGGTAGCGCTGACTGTCGCGCTGCTCACCGTGCCGGCCGGCGCGGCAGTCGCGCTGCGGGCCGCGGGTTCGCCGCCGTGGTGGCAGCTGCGGGCCGGGTTCGCCGCCGCCGTGCTGCTGATGGTCCCGCTCCTCGCGCTGCGTCGCCGCCGCCCCGCCCTCGACGGGTACGCCGGCACCGCGCTCGCCGTGGCGCTCGCCGCCGTGGTCACGCCGGCCGTCGTACCGGGTGGCGAGTCGGCGGCGCTCTACGCCGCGCTGGCGCTTGTCGCGCTGGTGCTGGCCGACCGGCGTACCGATCCGGTGACACCGGGCCGGGTGGTCGGCGTAGGGCTGGCCGGGTGCGCCCTGGTCGCCTCCGCTCCGGTGGCCCTGACCGCACTGTTCGCCCCGTACGGTGGGCCGGTCCGGCCCTGGTCTGGGGCGCCGACCGGAGACGGGCCGCCCGGTGCGGCGGTGGTCGGGGTGGCGCTGCTGACCCTCGCCCTCGCTGCCGCGCTGATCGCTCACCGGCACACCGGCGGCCGGTCCGGTCCGGTCGTCGCCGCGCTGCCGTTCGGGGCGGCGGCGCTGCCCGTGCTGCTGCTCGCCGGTCCCGTCCCCTGGCCGGTGGTGCCGGCGGCGGTGCTGCTCGTCGGCGTCGCCGCCCTGCTGATCGCCGCGCTCGCCGGCACGGGCGTCCCGGTGACCACCCCGGTCGGTCTGCTGTGGACGGCCGCCGGTCTGGTCGGGCTGCTCGCCACCCGGGCCGGCACCCTGGCCGGGCTGGCCCTGCTGGTGGTCACGGCGGCGGTGGTCGGTGCGGTAGGCAGGTGGGCCGGGGTACGGCTGCTCGGCTGCCTGACCACGGTCGCGGCGGCCACCTGTTTCGCGCTCACCGCTCCGCTGGCGGCCGGTCTGCCCACCCGGACGGCCGGCTTCCCGGTGCTCGGGGTGGCGGTGGCGGTGCTCCTCGGCACGCCCCTGCTGGCCCGGCGCGGGCCGCTCACCGTACGGGCGCTGGAGGCGGCGGCGCAGGCGGTGGCCGTGCTCGCCCTGCTGCTCACCGTCGGCGCGATCCGGCACGCCGCGGTGATCTGCGTTCTCTGGGGGGCCGCCGCCGCGCTGCGGGTGCTGTACCCGGGCCGGTCGGCCGGCAGACGGTGGGTCTTCGCAGTGGTGGCCGGCGGCAGCGAGCTGCTCGGGGCGTGGCTGCTGCTGATCAGTGGCGAGGTGGTGCTGCTGGAGGCGTACACCCTGCCGGCGGCCGGGTTGACCCTGGTGGCCGGCCTGCTGGCGCTGCGCACCCGGCCGGGGTTGACCAGCTGGCTGGCCCTCGGTCCCGGGCTCGCCGCCGGGTTGCTGCCCAGCCTGGTCTCGGTGCTGGTGGCTGCGGACCCGCAGCCGGTGCGGCGGCTGCTGCTCGGTGCCGCCGCACTGGGCGTGGTGCTGGTCGGGGCGGCCCGGCGCTGGCAGGCGCCGGTGGTGCTCGGCGGTGGCAGCCTCGTCCTGCTCGCGCTGCACGAGCTGGTCCGGGGTTGGGACCTGCTGCCCCGCTGGATCTACCTGGCCGTCGGCGGGCTGACACTGATCACCCTCGCCGCCACCTACGAGCGGCGGCGGCGTGACGTGACCCGGCTGCGGGCGGCGGTGGGCCGGATGGGTTGACCCGGCCACCGGTAGGGTCGTCCCATGGCAGCGCCTGCCCACTGTCGAGCCGGCGCCCAGGTGCTGGTCGGGCCGGCGGTGGCAGCCCGGCAGAGCGACGAGATCCTCCGGAGCGCGCGATGAGATTCGAGATCAGCAAGGTGCTCGACGCGATCGAGGGGCGGGTCTGCACCGACCCGTCCCTGGCCCGAGCCGTACTGGACCTGGCCGAGGTGATCCGCTACCAGGACCTCGACGGCGGCCGTCCGGCCAGCCTGCTGCGGCTCGGCATGGTGATCGACGCCCTGTCCCGCGAGCTGGAGGAGGACAGTGTCCCGGTCTACGCGATCGTGCACCGGGCGTTGCTCTCCGACGCCGACCTCACCTCCAACGAGCGGATGGTGGTGCGCCGGTGGGCCGACGACGGCCTGGTCGAGGTGCTCGACAATCCGGGCGACCGGATGCTGGAGGTGGCCGACCTGCTCGGGCTGCCGGTGGTCAGCCGGGTTCGGCTCGACGGCCTGCGCGGCCGGTTCCCGTGGTTGGTGGAGCAGCCGGGGCGGGTGGTCGCCCCGGTGCCCGGCGCGGGTGGCCCGGTCTTCGTCGCGCACGTCGGTGGTGGGCACAGCCCGGTCGAGGGTGACCGCTCCCCGGTCGGTGGGCAGCTGCTGGCCCGGCAGTGGCGTTGCCCCGAGTCGGGCTGCGCGTTGTTCGGCGGGGGTGGTGGTGGCGGGGCGTTCGCCGATCTGGCCCGGGTGGACCGCGCGCCGGCCGGTCAGCCGCCGCCGGCCCTGCGGCAGGGCGTGCCGACCTGTCCCCGGCACGGCACCCGGCTCTCCGACGCCGGGCCGCGCCCGCGCAGCGAGGTGCTGGCGATCCGGATCGGCGGTCTGATCCGCCGTCGTTTCGTGCTCACCGAGGAGCAACCGGTGACGGTCGGCCGGGCACCGGAGGAGCCCGGCGGCGTGATGCTCGGCCAGTGGCTCAACGACGAGGCACGTCGGTGGATCAGCCGGGGTCACGTCCGGTTCGAGCTGCGGGTCGGCGAGGTGATCGTCACCGACGTCAGCACCAACGGCTCCGGCATCCGGCCGAACGGGTCGATGACCGAGTCGGAGCGCGTCGTGCTGGCCCCGAAGCAGTCCCGGGTGCTCGGCGGCGCGGACATGGTGGAGCTGTATCCCGGGGTGCAGATCGGTCGGGCCCGGGAGCTGCCCACCGGTGCGGCGTTCACCCCGACGTCGGTGATGGCCGAGGCTCCCACCATGGCGATGCGGCTGCCCCGCAACTGAACCGGCCACCGCTGCGGGCGGTGCCAGACGGTGGGCATCGGGACCATGTTCCGACGCCCGCCGTCCCGCCTCCGACCGGCGATGTCCCGGTGGCGCGGGTCCGGTAGGGGTAACCCCACCCCCGACTCGGGGTATTGCAGGATTGCCCCGCGCTACCAATACCGCCAGGATTGTGACGGAGGGTCGCACATCACGTGCGACCCGCGACACCGGAGGGCGACATCACATGAGTTCATCGACGTTGGCAGCGTCGACCGCCCGGCGGGGCAGCGACTATGCGCGCCTGTCCCGCCAGGTTGCCGAGGCGGGACTGCTGAGCCGGCGGCCCGGCCGGTACGCGGTCCGCATCGTCGGAACCCTGGGCGCCTTCCTGGCCGGTTGGGTGTTGGTAGGGGTGGTCGGCGATTCCTGGTGGCAGCTGCCGCTGGCGGTCGTGATGGCGGTGGCCACCACCCAGGTGGCGTTCCTCGGGCACGACGCCGGGCACCGGCAGATGTTCCGCCGGCGCGGGCCCAGCGAGGCGGCCGGCCTGATCGCCGGCAATCTCGCCGTGGGGCTCAGCTACGGCTGGTGGGTGGACAAGCACAACCGGCACCACGCCAACCCCAACCACACCGACGACGATCCCGACGTCGGCGCGGGCGCGCTGGTCTGGACGCACGAGCAGGCGATGGCGACCCGGGGCCTGGGCCGGCGGATGGCCCGCCGGCAGGCGTGGCTGTTCTTCCCGCTGCTCCTGCTGGAGGGGCTGGCGCTGCACGTGGCGAGCATCCAGGCTCTGACCGGCCGGGAGTCGGACGGCCGGTGGCGGGTGCCGATGCGGCACCGGGTCGTGGAGGCGCTGCTGCTCGTGCTGCACACCGTCGGCTACGTCGGCCTGCTGCTCGCGGTGATGTCTCCGGTGAAGGCGCTGCTCTTCGCCGTCGTCCACCAGGGGCTCTGGGGCCTCTACATGGGGTGCGCCTTCGCCCCCAACCACAAGGGCATGCTGATGCCCACCGACGAGGACGACCTCGACTACCTGCGCAAGCAGGTGCTCACCTCGCGCAACGTGTCCGGCGGCTGGTTCGTCGACCAGGCGCTGGGCGGCCTGAACTACCAGATCGAGCACCACCTGTTCCCGAACATGCCCCGGGGTAACCTGCGCCGGGCCCAGCCGCTGGTCAAGGCGTACTGCGCCGAGCAGGGCATCTCGTACACGGAGACCGGGCTGATCGACTCGTACCGGCAGGGGCTGGCGCACCTGCACGAGGTGGGGCGACCGCTGCGCGAGGGCTGACCCCGGCGGGCCTGACGCACCGGCACGAAGGCGCCGGGACCATAGCGGTCCCGGCGCCTCTCCCGTCATACGGAGGTCAGCCGGCCAGCACGGCGGCGAGCTGCGCCACCGCGTGGTCGATCTCGTCGGAGGTGATCACCAACGGCGGGGCCAGCCGGATGGTGGAGCCGTGGGTGTCCTTGGCCAGCACACCCCGCTCCATCAGCCGCTCGCAGGCCTGCCGACCGGTCATCAGCGCCGGGTCGATGTCCACGCCGGCCCACAGCCCGCGCACCCGCACCGCCACCAGCCCCTTGCCGAGCAGCCCTTCCAGCCCGGACCGCAGCCGTTCGCCCAGCTCGGCGGAGCGGCGTTGGAACTCACCGGTGGCCAGCAGCCGGACCACCTCGGTGGCGACCGCGCAGGCCAGCGGGTTGCCCCCGAAGGTCGAGCCGTGCTGGCCCGGCTTGAGCACCCCGAGCACGCCGGCGTTCGCGGCCACCGCGGAGACCGGCACGATGCCACCGCCGAGCGCCTTGCCCAACAGGTACAGGTCAGGTACGACGCCCTCGTGCTCACAGGCGAAGGTGCGCCCGGTGCGGCCCAGGCCGGACTGGATCTCGTCGGCCACGAACAGCACGTTCCGCTCGGTGCAGACCCGGCGTACGCCCGGCAGGTAACCCTCCGGCGGCAGTACGACGCCCTGCTCGCCCTGGATCGGCTCCAGCAGCACCGCCACAGTGTTCTCGTCGATCGCCGCCTCCAGCGCCGCCAGGTCGCCGTAGGGCACCACGGTGAACCCCGGGGTGTACGGCCCGAAGTCGGCGCGGGCGTCTTCGTCGGTGGAGAAACTGACGATGGTGGTGGTCCGGCCGTGGAAGTTGCCGTCGGCCACGATGATGTTGGCCTGCCCCGGGGCGACCCCCTTGACCTGGTAGCCCCACTTACGGGCGACCTTGATGCCGGTCTCCACCGCCTCGGCGCCGGTGTTCATCGGCAGCACCAGGTCCTTGCCGCAGAGTGCGGCCAGCTCCCGGCAGAAGTCGGCGAACTGGTCGTGGACGAACGCCCGACTGGTCAGGGTGAGCCGGTCGAGCTGCTCGTGGGCGGCCCGGATCAGGGTGGGATGCCGGTGGCCGAAGTTCAGCGCCGAGTAGCCGGCCAGGCAGTCCAGGTAGCGGCGGCCGTCCACGTCGGTGAGCCAGGCCCCCTCGGCCGACGAGATCACCACCGGCAGCGGGTGGTAGTTGTGCGCGGTGTACCGCTCCGCGTCCCGGACGGCGGACGGGGTCCGCAGCATGTCGTCGATCACTGGCTCGCCTTTCCCTGACGGAGTCGCAACGTGCAGCACTTCGGTCCGCCGCCGGCCTTGCGCAGCTCGGACAGGTCGACCCCGATGGTCTGGTAACCCCGGTCGCGCAGCTGCGCGGCCAGCCCGGTGGCCTGCGCGGGCAGCACCACGTGCCGGCCGTCGCTCACCGCGTTGAGGCCCAGCACCCCGGCGTCGGCCATGGTGGCGTGGACCGCGTCCGGGAAGAGCCGACGCAGCACCGCGCGGCTGCCGGGGGAGAACGCCTCGGGCAGGTACGCCACGGTCCGCTCGTCGAGCACGGTAAGCGCGGTGTCCAGGTGGTAGAAGCGCGGGTCGACAAGCTGCATGGTGATCACCGGGTAGCCGAAGACCTCCTGCAACTGGGCGTGCGCGGCGTGCGCGGTGCGGAACCCGGTGCCGGCGAGCAGGTGGTCGCCGACCAGCAGGACGTCGCCCTCGCCCTCGTTGACGTGCTTCGGGTCGTACACCTCGAAGCCGGCGGCCTCGAACCAGGCCCGGTAGGCGGGGGCCTCGTCGGCGCGCTGCGGGTCGCGGAACTGCACCGCCATCGCCCGGTCGTCGAGCACCGTGCCGCCGTTGGCGGCGAAGACCATGTCCGGCAGACCGGCGACCGGGTCGATCAGCTCGACGGTGTGGCCGAGATCGAGGTAGGTGCGGCGGAGCTGCTCCCACTGCCGGATCGCCAGCGCGGTGTCGACCGGCGCGGTCGGGTCCATCCACGGGTTGATGGCGTAGTCGACGGCGAAGTACGTCGGCCGGCACATCAGGAAGCGCTGGCTGGTGGGGTCCATCGTCATTGTCCTGGCTCCCGGGGTCGGGCGCGCCCGGCCTCCGTGGCCCACGGGCTGGCGCCGTGGGTCAACGGTATGCGGCCGGGGGCCACGACAACCACCGCCGAGACTTGCGTACGGCAGCAGTTCATTGCGTGTGCTGGGGATGGGGCGGCGATCCGTTGCGTGGCAGCGCAACGCGAAGGGGCCGTCACCTCGGCGGAGGTGACGGCCCCTGTGCGCATCGGTGACGGCGAACCGCTGCCACCGAACGATATGGGTGCCCGGCTGGTGAACCACCAGAGCTGATCGGGCGAAGCCGGCGAACCGGCTGGTCCAGCGTTGCCGGCGAACCGCCGGCGGGGTCATATGTGCCCGTCAGAACCGGTCCACAAACTGTGAGTCAAGCCACTCGCGGAGCCGGGCCACCCAGTCGCCGTCCGTGGTCGGCCAGTCGAACTGGCCGGTGAACGCGACCACGCCCAGCACCACCGCGGCCAGACCGACCAGCACGCCGATCAGCGCGTCCGTGGTGCCGGCCACGTGCCGACGGCGGGTCGCGATCAGGCCCAGCACCGAGCAGACCGCGCCGAACGCGCCGAGCGCGATGCCGTACCCGGCGAGGGTGCCGGTGAGCACGAACGCCGCGCCCACCACCGAGACGATCAGGCCGAGCGTGGCGAGCAGGCTGGCCCGCGGCTTCGGACCGGCCACCACAGCCGCCTCCGGGCGGGCCCCGTCGGCGTCGACCCGGTCCCGGTCGGCGGGGCGGGTGGCGACGCCGGCGGTGGGCATCGTCGGGTCGACGGCCGTCGTCCGGTCCCGGGCGGTCGGGCGGTCGGCGTCCACCGGGCGCGGTGCGGTGCGGACCGGGCCGGCGTCGGCGACTCGGATCGGGTCGGTCGGCGTGCGCGGCTCGTCGTCGACGGTCGAGGGCCGCGCGGCAGCGGCGCTCCGCGTGCCGTCGACGGCGCTGCGGGCGGTCGCCGCCCGCGCCAACGCGCCGCGCTCCGCCGCGCGCCGCTCGGCGTCGGCGTCAGGCCCGGCGTCCATGGTGCGTTCGCCGGTCGGTCGGCCGCCGACCCCGGCCGCGTCGGCGTCGCGCTCGGCGGTGCGTCGCGCCGCGTCGGCGTCGCGCTCGCCGTCGGTGGCCAGCGACCCGCTGCGGTACGTCGCCCGGTCGGCGTCCCGGTCGGTCACCACCGGCTGCCCGTCGCGCGCGTCGACCACCCCGTCACCGTTGCTGTCCTGCGCCGTACGGCGACGCAGGAGAGAAGGAACGTTCACCACCACACCTCCTTGTCGATGCGTGCAGCCCTCGGAAGGGTCGGTGGCCGCCACGCGGGAACTACAGGTACGTACCCCACCCGTCGATCGACCACACTCCGATCGGCAGGCCGTGGCACCGGCGTCGGTGGGGCCCCGGCCGCCTGACTACCCTTGGCACCCGTGCCAGAGGGACACACCATCCACCGCCTCGCGGCCCGGCACGCCGAGCTGTTCGCCGGCGACAAGGTCACCGCCAGCAGCCCGCAGGGCCGGTTCGCCGAGGGCGCCGCCCGGCTCTCCGGCACCGTCCTCGACGACACCGAGGCGTACGGCAAGCATCTGCTGCACCACTACGCCGACGAGCGGACCCTGCACGTCCACCTCGGCCTGTACGGCAAGTTCACCGACGGGGACGGTGAGCCGCCCGTACCGGTGGGGCAGGTCCGGTTGCGGCTGGCCAGCGACCGGCACTGGCTCGACCTGCGCGGACCCACCGCCTGCGAGCTGCTGACCCCGCCCGAGGTGGCGGCGCTGCGCGGCCGGCTCGGCCCGGACCCGTTGCGCGCCGACGCCGACCCCGACCACGGGTACGCCCGGATCCGGCGCAGCCCCACCCCGCTCGCCGCGCTGCTGCTGGACCAGTCGGTGGTCGCGGGCACCGGGCTGATCTTCGTGACCGAGGCGCTGTTCCGGGCCGGTCTGCGGCCGACGTTGCCCGGCCGGCAGCTCACAGCGGCCTGCTGGGCGGCGCTCTGGGCCGACCTGGTGGAGTTGATGACGCTGGCGGTGGCGCGCGGCCGGATCGACACCGTCCGCGACGCCCACCTACCCGAGGCGATGGGCCGCCCGGCGCGCGTCGACCGGCACGGCGGCGAGGTGTACGTCTACCGCCGCCCCGGTGCCCCCTGCCACGTCTGCGGCAGCCCGATCAGCCGGGGTGGGCTGGCCGGCCGCAACCTCTACTGGTGCCCCACCTGCCAACCCTGAGCCGCGTCGCCGGGGGTGCCGGGTTCAGTGGCCGTCGAGCAGCCAGCGGGCCACCTCCACCTGGTTGGTGAAGACCGTGTCGCCGTCCAGGCTCCAGGCGAGGCAGTGCGCGATCGTCCAGCCGGCCACCCGCTCCCGGTCCAGCCCGAGCGCGCCCGTGATCCGGTCCAGCCGCCGCCGTACCGCCCCGGGGGAGTGCCCCAGCTCGACGCCGCGCACGATCGGCACCACTGCGAACTCCCGCTCGCCCAGCAACGGCTTGGGGTCGATCACCAGCCACGGTTCGCGGGTCGCCCGCAGCACGTTGCCGGCGTGCAGATCCTGGTTGACGAGCACCTGCTCGCCCTGGCTGCCGGCCAGCCCGTCGAGCCGGTCGAGGGCCGCGTCGACGAGTCGCCGCTCGTACGGCCGGCCGGCCCGTTCCCACTTCTCGGGCAGCCGGTGCCGCCAGCCGGTGGCCTCCTCGGCGAGCGGGATGAACGGCCCGGCCGGCCGCCGCCACAGCCGGGGCAGCAGCGCGGCGACCACGTCCACCGCCTCGTCGGAAGGGAGTTCGTGCAGGGGTGAGCCGGGTCGGCACCGCTCCACCAGCAGCGCCCGTCGCTGCGGGTCGTGAGCGAGAAGCCGGACCGCCGCCTCGCCGTCCCAGTGCGCCAGCGCGTCGGCCTCGTGCCGGCTGTCCGGGTCCGGGTACTGCAACTTCAGCACCGCCGAAGTGCCGTCGGGCAGCTCGGCCGGCATCGCCAGCGAGGCGAACGCGTAGGGGAAGGGCCTGCCGAGCCGCAGCGACCACTGCTGCGCGCACTCGTCCCGCCACCGGGGCAGCACCGCCAGCCACTCCCGCCCGTCGGGTTGCTGCCGCACCCACGACAACCCCGCCGGAACCTCCACCCGCCCATTGTGGCGATCGTGGAGTGTTGTTGCTGAACTGGCGACTGGCTATAGCGACAACAACTCTCCACAAAGGCAACAGCACGACGGCAGCAACGCGGGCGTCGCCGTGCGGGCCGGTGCCGGCGTGGGGGTGGTGCGAGCGTGCGGGGTGGTGCGAGCGTGCGGGGTGGTGCGAGCGTGCGGGGTGGTGCCGGCGTGCGGGGTGGTAGGCCGCGATGGTGTGGCGCGGGGAAGGCTGCGGGCCGGGCGGGGGTGCAGCGCAGAGACGGTGGGCGGGGGGATGGCAGGTCAGCGGTCGAGGGCGTCGACGGCCTTGCGGGCGGCGATCAGCACCGGGTCCCAGACCGGGGCGTACGGCGGGGCGTAGCCGAGATCGAGGGCGGTCATCTCGTCCACAGTCATCTCGTTCCACAACGCCACGGCCAGCGCGTCGATCCGCTTCGCCGCCTCGGAACGACCGACGATCTGCGCGCCGAGCAGCCGCCCGGTGGGCCGCTCGGCGATCAGCTTCACCGTCATCGGCTGGGCCCCCGGGTAGTAACCGGCCCGGTTGGTCGACTCGGCGATCACCGAGACGAACTCGAACCCGGCCGCCGCGGCGTCCCGTTCCCGCAGCCCGGTACGCCCCACCTCCAGGTCGCAGACCTTCGTCACGGCGGTGCCGATCACGCCGGGGAAGGTGGCGTACCCGCCGCCGATGTTGATCCCGGCGACCCGGCCCTGCTTGTTGGCGTGGGTGCCGAGCGGGATGTGCACCGACGTGCCGGTGACCCGGTGCAGGGTCTCCACGCAGTCGCCTGCCGCCCAGACGCCGGGCACCCCGGGCACCCGCATCCGGCGGTCCACCCGTACCCCGCCGGACTGACCGAGGGGGAAGCCGGCGGCGGCGGCGAGCGCGGTGTTGGGGCGTACGCCCAGGCCGAGGACCACGACGTCGGCCGGCACCGGGCCGGCGGAGGTGACCACCGCGGACACCCGGCCGTCGCGCTGCTCGACCCCGCTCACCGTGACGCCGGTACGGATCTCGATGCCCAGCTCGCGCATTGCCCTGGCGACCAGGCCGGCCATGTCCTCGTCGACGGTGGCCATCGGCTGCTCGGCCCGTTCGACCAGGGTGACGGTGAGCCCGCGCTGGATCAGCGCCTCGGCCATCTCCACCCCGATGTAACCGCCGCCGACGACCACCGCGCGGCGGGGTGCCGGGGTGCCGTCCAGCCAGGCACGTAACCCCGCCGCGTCGTCGAGGGTCTGGATGCCGAAGATGCCGTCGACGTCTTCGGTCGCCCAGTCGGGCAGGTTGGGGACCGCGCCGGTGGCGTACACCAGGGTGTCGAACCGTTCGTGGACCTCGCCGCCGTCGTCGAGCCGGCGGGCGGTGACCTCCCGACGGTCGAGGTCGATGCCGGTGACCTCGGTACGCAGCCGCACGTCGATGGCGAAGTCGTCGCGGAAGGTGGCCGGGTCGCGGGCGATCAACGCGTCCCGCTCCTCGACCAGGCCACTGATCCAGTACGGGATGCCGCACGCCGAGTACGACGTGAAGTGTCCCCGCTCGAACGCCACGATCTCCAGGTCGTCGCTGCCCCGGCGGCGGCGGGCCTGGGAGGCCGCCGCCATCCCGGCGGCGTCCCCACCGACGACGATCAGCCGCTCTGCCACGATGCCCAGTCTTCCACGCGCCGGCCGAGCACGGGCCGGTCAGCGGCACGACGGCCGCCCCCGGACCACCTGCCGACGGGCCGACCAGCGACGGGCCGGCCAGCGGCACGATGGTCAGCCACGGGTCTGCCGGGCGACCTCGGCGACCACGTCCTCCAACCGACCCGACCGGGCGAACACGGCCCGCTGCCGGGCGGCCCCGGTGCCGTGCCGACGCAACCCGGCCAGCAGTTCGGTCACCTCGGCCAGGTCGTCGTGCGCCTCCAGCGCCGGACGGACCCGCTCGACCAGCCGGTCCACCAGCTCCCAGGCCGGGCGCAGCTCACCGTTGGCCAGGTCGACGCCGTCGCCCTCCAACCCGTCGTGGGCGGCCCGCCAGTGCGCGGCGACCAGCATGTGATGGTCGGTGTTCACCGCCGGGCGGCCCGCCGCCACGTCGTCCATGGCGGTGGCGACCAGCGCCCGGACCAGCCCCGCCACCAGCACCGCGTCGTCCACCGAGGGGCAGACGTCACCGATGCGGACCTCCACGGTCGGGTACTTCGCCGACAGCCGGGCGTACCAGTAGAGCATCCCCTCGTCGAGCATCACCCCGCTGGCGATCAACTGCCGGATCAGCCGCTCGTAGTGCTCGGACGACTCCAGGTAGGGGGTGGGCGCCACCGAAGGCCAGCGCTCCCACTCGACGGAGCGCCAGCTCGCGTAGCCGGTGTCGACGCCCTCGGAGAACGGCGAGTTGGTGGTCATCGCGTGCAGCACCGGCAGCCACGGCCGGATGTGGTTGAGCACCTGCACCCCGGTGTCCGGATCGGGAACACCCACGTGTACGTGCATGCCGTTGTTGCCGGGGCCGGGCACCAGCAGCCGGAACCGCTCGATCATCCGGTCGAAGCGGGGCTTGTCCACCACCGGCGGCACCGGCCCCGCCACCGGACCGGTCCCGATGGCCAGCACCCGTACGCCGGCCCGCTCGGCGGCGTCGGCCAGCGCGGCGCGCAGCACGCCCAGCGAGTGCCGGATCGAGCTCAGCTCCAACCCGGGCGGGCTGCCGATCTCGATCTGGCTGGTCTGGAACTCCCGCTCCACCTGCCCGCGCAGCTCGGCCGGCACCTGCGCCATGACCAGGTCGATGGCGGGCACCGCGGCACCGGTGTGCGGGTCGACCAGGAGGAACTCCTCCTCCACGCCCACCGTGAGCCGGTCGACCCCGGTCTGCTCCGGAGCCGTCGCCCCGGCCGCCACCCCACTGGTCATCGCCCATCACCGTCCGTCCCGTCGGGTCGCGGCGGGTTTCGCCGCGGTGTCGCCCGGCCCATTACCCAGAGTGTCCGGCGGGGAAAACGCGACACGGCGGGCCATCGCGCCGGATGCTTACCATGACCCGGTCCGCCGACCGGTGCCGTGGCGCACCCCCGCCCCGACCGGGTGGGCCGGGGCCGGCGACGTGAGGGAGGTCAGGTGACCCCGACGACGGTGTCCCAGGTCGCGGCCCCGCCGGTCCACCCCGGCCACACCGGCCGCCCGGGCCACCCCGCCCGGCCGTCCGCGCCGGACTGGCGGCGGCAGGTGCCCCGGATGTTCGCGGCGCTGCTGTGGTTCATCGCCGCGATCTGCGCGCTGGCGGCGGTGAGCAGTGCGGCCAACGCCGAGTTCCAGCCGGTGCGGACCACCATCGACACGCTGCTGGTGCCTGCCCCCGCCAACCTGGCGTACGCGGTGTTCCTGGGCACCCTCGCCGCGGCGGTGCTGCGGCGTAAACGGCTGGCGTACTGGGTGCTCGTCGTCTACTTCACCCTCAGCCTGGTCGTCGGCGCGCTGGCCGGTCTGCTGCTGGTGACCGTCGGCGCGGACCGGCTCACCGACGACGCCGGGCGGCGGATCTTCGACCTGATCGACACCGTGGGCGTCTGGGTGGGCATCGGCTTCGCCGCCGCCGCGCTGGCCCTGCTGCTGGCCGCCCGGCGGGAGTTCTACGCCCGGGTCCGCAGCGGCAGCACCCGCCGCGCCCTGGGGGTGTTCTTCGGCCTCGCCGCGGGCGCCGTCGGGCTCGGCTACCTGCTGCTCACCGCCGTGCCCGGCAGCCTGCGCAGTTGGCTGGACCGGCTCGGGTACGCCATCGAGAAGGTCTTCGGCGGGGCGATCACCCTGGACGTCACCCGGCACGGTCAGGCCCCCGGCTGGGTCAACCTGCTGCTCGGCGGGATGGGCGCGGTCGCCTTCCTCGCCGGCCTGTTCACCCTGCTGCGCTCGCAGCGCGCCGCCGCCGTGCTGCACCCCGACGAGGAGCAGCGGATCCGGGAGCTGCTGGCCCGCTACGGCGAGCGGGACTCGCTCGGCTACTTCGCCACCCGGCGCGACAAGGCGGCGATCTTCTCGGCCAGCGGCAAGGCGGCGCTGACCTACCGGGTGGTCAACGGGGTGAGCCTGGCCAGCGGCGACCCGGTCGGCGATCCGGAGGCGTGGGGGCCGGCCATCACCGCCTGGCTGGAGCAGGCCCGGGAGTACGCCTGGACCCCGGCGGTGATGGGGGCCAGCGAGGTCGGCGCGCGGGCCTACCACAGGCACGGGTTGAAGGTGCTGCAACTGGGCGACGAGGCGATCCTGCTGGCCCGGGAGTTCGACCTGGGCGGGCGGGACATGCGTCCGGTCCGGCAGGCGGTGCACCGGGTCGAGCGGGCCGGGCACACCGCGCTGGTCCGTCGGCACGCCGAGATCCCGCCGGACGAGCTGGCCGACCTCGCCGCGCTGGCCACCCGCTGGCGGGACACCGAGCACGAGCGCGGCTTCTCGATGGCGCTGGGCCGGCTCGGCGACCCGGCCGACGGCGACTGTGTGCTGGTCGAGGCCCGGGACGGCACCGGCCGGGTGCGGGCGCTGCTGTCGCTGAGCCCGTGGGGCGCCGACGGGTTGTCGCTGGACCTGATGCGTCGGGACCGCACCGCCGACAACGGGGTCACCGAGTTCATGGTGGCCGCGCTGCTCGGTGCGGCCCCCCGGCTGGGCGTCGAGCGGGTGTCGTTGAACTTCGCCGTGTTCCGGTCGGTCTTCGAGCAGGGTGCCCGGATCGGTGCCGGCCCGGTGATCCGGCTGTGGCGGCGTACCCTGCTGTTCTTCTCCCGCTGGTGGCAGTTGGAGTCGCTGTACCTGTCCAACGCCAAGTACCAGCCGCACTGGACGCCCCGCTACCTGTGCTTCGGCGAGCGGCGGGAACTGGCCCGGGTGGGGTTGGCCGCCGCCGTCGCCGAGGGCTTCCTGGCGTTGCCCGGTGGCCGCCCGTCCCCGCTGTACGGGGCACCACCGGCCGGTGGTGGGGTGGGGTTCGTGCCGCCGGAGGCCGCAGTGGTGCACGCGGTCAGCCCGGAACCGGCCCGCGAGCAGCTTCCCGAGCAGGTCCGGGTGCGTCGGGCGAAGCTGGACCGGCTGCGGGCGGAGGGCGTCGAGGCGTACCCGGTGGGGTGGCCGCGTACCGACGGGTGCGCGGCGGTGCGGCAGCGGCACGCCGGGCTGGCCCCGGACACCGGCACCGGGGAGACGGTCTCGGTGGCCGGGCGGGTGCTGCTCGTCCGCGACCACGGCCGGGTCTGCTTCGTCACCGTCCGTGACGGCAGTGGCGACCTGCAACTGATGCTGGAGAAGGAGCTGGACCGGTGGCGGGCCACCGTCGACATCGGCGACCACGTCGGCGCGACAGGCGAGGTGTACGCCACCCGGCGCGGCGAGGTGTCCGTGCGGGTGGCCGACTGGCGGCTCACCGCCAAGTGCCTGCGCCCGCTGCCGGACAAGCACCACGGCCTGGCCGACCCGGAGGCGCGGGTCCGCCGCCGCTACCTGGACCTGGCGATCAACCCGTCGGCGCGGGAGCTGCTGCGGGCGCGCAGCGCCACCCTGACCAGCCTGCGGCGGACCCTGGTGACCCGGGACTTCCTGGAGGTGGAGACGCCGATCCTGCAACGGGTGCACGGCGGCGCCAACGCCCGTCCGTTCGTCACCCACAGCAACGCCTACGACCTGCGGTTGACCCTGCGGATCGCCCCCGAGCTCTATCTGAAGCGGCTCGCCGTGGGCGGCGTCGAGCGGGTGTACGAGTTGGGTCGGGTGTTCCGCAACGAGGGCGTCGACTTCAGCCACAACCCGGAGTTCACCGTGCTGGAGGCGTACCAGGCGTACGCCGACTACCACGACATGCGGGAGCTGGCCCGGGAGTTGATCGTGGCGGCGGCGGTGGCGGTGCACGGCGCTCCACTGGCCCGTCGACCGGGCACCGGTGAGCTGGTGGACATCGGTGGGCCGTGGCCGGTGCGCACGGTGCACGAGGCGGTCTCCGCCGCGCTGGGCGAGGAGGTCACCGTGGACACCGACGGGGCCACCCTGCGCCGCCTCGCCGACGGCGCCCGGGTGCCGTACGACCCGGGTTGGGGGCGCGCCGAGCTGCTGTCGGAGCTGTACGAGCGGCTGGTCGAGGCGGTCACCGACGTGCCCACGTTCTATCTGGACTTCCCGACCGAGGTCTCGCCGTTGACCCGTCAGCACCGGGTCGACCCCCGGCTGGCCGAGCGGTGGGACCTGGTGGCGTTCGGGATGGAGCTGGGCACCGCGTACTCGGAGCTGGTCGACCCGACCGAGCAGCGGCGGCGGTTGACCGCCCAGTCGCTCAAGGCGGCCGGCGGCGACCCGGAGGCGATGGAGCTGGACGAGGACTTCCTCACCGCGCTGGAGTACGCGATGCCGCCGACCGGCGGGTTGGGGCTGGGCGTGGACCGGCTGGTGATGCTGCTGACCGGCCGGTCCATCCGGGAGACCCTGCCGTTCCCGATGGTCCGCGAGTCGTGAACCGCCCCCGCGCGGCCCGGGCCGGGGCGGCGGTGGCGCTCGTGCTGGCGGCGGTCTGTTACGCCTCCTGGCTGCTCGGCCCGGTGCTCAACCCGGGGCTCGACCCGGTCGGCAGCTACCTCAGCGAGCTTGCCGCGCGGGACCAGCCGTACCACAGGCTCTTCCAGCTGGGCGACGTGGCGACCGGGCTCTGTGCGGCGGTGGCCGGGCTGCTGCTGGGCCGGGTGGCCCGGGACGTGCCACGGCCGGCCTGGTGGGGGTTGCTGCTCTTCGGAGTGGCCACCGCCGTGGACGGCGGCTGGACCACGATGGACTGCGCACCGTCGGTGGACGCCCGCTGCGCGCGGCTGGAGGAGCTGGGCGAGCTGTCCTGGCGGCACCAGGCGCACACAGTCACCTCGTCGGTGGCGGTGGCCGGCGCGCTGCTCTCGGTGGTGGCGATCCTCGCCGTGCTGCGTGGCCCGGCCCGCCGCCGGGCCGGGCTGGTGGTGGCGGTGGTGCTGCTGGTCGGCACGGTCGGGACGCTGATCGCCGCGGTGCGCCCCGAGTGGGGGTTGGGCCTGTGGCAGCGGACCCAGTTGACCGGGCTGTCCGGCTGGCTGCTGCTCGCCGCCGCCGTCGCCCGCCTGGGTCCCCGCCCGGAGGAACCCCGGTGACCGGCCGGCCCGGCGACCGGCCCGCCGCCGACCGGGCGGCGCAGGGTGGCGTGACCGGTCGGTCGGGCGGGGCCGGTGGGCCGGGGGTGCTGCTCTGCCCGGGGATGGGGGAGGGGGCGGAGACCTGGGACCGGCTGGCCCCCCTGCTGCGTGCCGCCGGCTACCGGGTGGGCCGGCTGGACCGGCCGGGGCCGGAGGACTTCCGGGTGCCCACCCTCGGCGACGAGGTGGCCCGGATCGCCGCGGGGGTGGCCGGGCTGGAGCGGCCGGTGCTGGTGGCCCACTCGGCGGCGGCCCTGCCCGCGGAGGCGTACGCCCGGCGGCATCCGGGGCGGCTGGCCGGGCTGGTGCTCGCGGATCCCAGCCTGGCGGCACCGCGCCTGGCGGACCCGGGCGGGACCCGGGCAGCGGGCTGGGAGCGGTTGTCGGCGTGGTCGGCCGGCGCGGTGGCGGCGGCCGCCCCGATGGTGGCCGGGGCGCTGGACCGGTCGGGGCTGGTCCGTCGGGTCGGCCCGTGGGCCTGGCATCGGGCGGTACGCCGGATGAGCGTCCGGCCGCCCGACCCGGCGGCGGCGGTGCCGTACGGCTCGGCGGCGGTGCTTGTCGGCGCGCTGGTGCAGTGGCTGGCGCATCCGGCGGTGGCGGCGGAGCTGGTGGCGCTACGCGAGGTGACGGCGGCACCGACGCTGCCGGTGCGGGTGCTGACCGCGCTCGGCGACGTGCCCACCCCGGTTGGTCGGGCGGCGTGGCGGGCCGGGCACGCCCGGCTGGCGGCGAGCTTCCCGGCGGGCCGGCAGGAGGTGTTCCGGGACGCCCGGCACCTGCTGCACGTCGACCGGCCGGCGACGGTGGTCGAGGCCGTCGCGGCGGTGGGACGTGACAGCGGGTCCTAGTCTGGTGCGCGTGCCGGGTCTGCGGGTGGTGACGGGTCTGTGGGCGTACGCGCTCATCGGGCTGACGCTGTTCGCGGACCGGCCGGGCGACCTGCTGGCCGGTGCGGCGGTGGTGGCCGCGCTGTTGCTCGTCGTCCTGCTGGCGGCGCGTCCCCGCCCGGTGACCGGCCCCGGGCTCGGGCGGCGGGCGGTCGGGCTGCGGGACCGGGCCCGACGTCGACGGGTGCCCCGCCAGGTCGACCCGGACGCGGCGGGCCGACCCCGCCCCCGGGCACCCGGGCGTTGCTCTCCGGTCGGGTGGTCCCCGGTCGCGGGCTGACCCGCGCGCCGCCGACCCCTGACCGATTCCGTCGTCATCCGTCCCTGCGGTGCACGGGCCGGCGTCCCCTGGTGGGCCGCCGGCAGCCGTCCCGTGCGGACTTCCGGAATCGGACCGAGGGGTTCCTCCATGCTCGCCTTCTCACCTGTGCACGACGCGGCTGTCGCCGCGGGTTCCTTCGTCGGCTGGCTCGCCGAGCTGCTGACGCCACTGGGCGGGGTCGCCACCGCCGCCGCCATCGTCCTGTTCACCGTCGCCGTCCGACTGCTGATCTCGCCGCTCACCGTCGCCCAGGTCCGCGGGGAGCGGCGTCGCGCGGCGCTCGCCCCGCAGCTCCGCCAGCTCCGGCAGCGGTACGCGGGCGACCCGGCGAAGCTGCAGTCGGAGATGTTCGCGCTCTACCGCCGGGCCGGCGCGTCGCCGGTGGCGGGGTGCCTGCCGGCTCTGCTCCAGGCGCCGTTCTTCCTGGTCATGTACCGCCTGTTCGGCACCGGGGACGGTGCTGCCGGGTTGCTCGACGCGCGGCTGGCCGGGGTGCCGCTGGGCTGGCACCTGGGCGACGGGCTGTCACCGTCGGTGCTTGTGGTCTTCGGGGTGCTGCTGGCGGCCCTGCTCGGGTCGGCCCGGTTCCTGTCCCGGCGGGCCCAGCGGACGGCCGCGTCGGCAGATGCCCCGACGGATCAGCCGGGGGCGGCACTGCTGGCCCGGGTGATCCCGCTGCTGCCGTATGGCACGGTGCTGGTGGCGTTGGTGGTGCCGTTGGCGGCGGTGCTCTACCTGGTCACCACCACCGGGTGGACGGCGGCCGAGCACCTGCTGCTGCGCCGGCCACAGTCGGAACTCGTCGAAGCCATCGACGAACGTTGACAAGCAGCGGGGCGGGAGCGTAGAAAACCGCTCAGAGAGCGCTCTCTAGCTCCCGTCCCCCTCGGAGAGGCATCCCGATGAACGCTGTCCCGGCGGCCCCGGTCGCCCCCACCGCCCCGCGCCGGTCCCGCCGCCGGCTCGCCCTGGCGGTCACCCTCGCCACCGCCACCGCACTGACCGGCCTCTCGGTCGCGGCACAGGCCGCCGTCCCGACGCCGCCGTCGGGGTGGAACCTGATGTGGAGCGACGACTTCACAGGTGCGTCCGGCACCCTGCCGTCCTCGGCCAACTGGATCGTGGACACCGGCACCAGCTACCCCGGCGGCCCGGCCAACTGGGGCACCGGCGAGATCCAGACGTACACCGGAAGCACCGCCAACCTGGCCCAGGACGGTGCCGGCAACCTGCGGATCACCCCGCTGCGCGACTCCGCCGGCCGGTGGACCTCGGCCCGGATCGAGACGGTCCGCACCGACTTCAAGCCCCCGTCCGGCGGGGTGCTGGCGATCGAGGGGCGAATCCAGATGCCCAACGTCACGGCCGCCCAGGCGGCCGGCTACTGGCCGGCGTTCTGGGCGCTCGGTGCGCCCTACCGGGGCAACTACCAGAACTGGCCGGGCATCGGCGAGATCGACGTGATGGAGAACGTCAACGGGCTCAACCAGGTCTGGGGCGCGCTGCACTGCGGGGTCGCCCCCGGTGGCCCATGCAACGAGTTCAGCGGGCTCGGCGCCACCCGGGTCTGCCCCGGCAGCGCCTGCCAGGCCGCCTTCCACACCTACCGCACCGAGTGGGACACCTCGGTCAGCCCGCAGCAACTGCGCTGGTACGTCGACGGGCAGCTGTTCCACACCGTCACCGAGACCCAGGTCGGTGCGACCTACTGGGCGCAGATGACCGGCCACGGCGGCTACTTCCTGCTGCTCAACGTGGCGATGGGCGGCTCCTTCCCGGACGGGGTGGCCGGCTACGTCACGCCGACCGGCTCGACGGTCTCCGGTCGGCCGATGCTCGTCGACTACGTCGCGGTCTACCGTCGGGGCGGCGGCTCCAACCCGACGCCGACCCCCACCACGCCGGCCCCGACCACGCCGCCGCCGTCCGGCACCGTGGACGCCTACGGCACGATCCAGGCCGAGGCGTTCTCCGGGCAGAACGGGGTCGCGGTCGAGACGTGTGCCGAGGGCGGGCAGAACATCGCCGCGCTGCGCAACGGCGACTGGGCCCGCTACGACAACGTGGACTTCGGCACCGGCGGGCCGCGCGACTTCCTGGCCCGGGTGGCGTCCGGGGCGGCCAGCGGGGTGAGTGGCCTGGTCGAGGTCCGGTTGGACAGCCCGACCGGCACCCCGATCGGTAGCTTCGCCCTGGCCAACACCGGTGGCTGGCAGAGCTGGCGGTCGGTGCCGGGCAACGTTTCGGCGGTGACCGGCCGGCACAGCGTCTACCTGACCTTCAGCAGCGGCCAGTCGGCCGACTTCGTCAACGTCAACTGGTTCACCTTCCGTCGCTGAGTCGGCAGTCGGGGTCCGTGCCGCGTCGGCACGGACCCCGTTGGCCCGTCGGCCGGTGCGGCCGGTGCGCGGTGCGGCCGGGGGCTGGGCCGGCGGGGAAGTTGTCCGGCGCTGGACATTAACAGTTAAGAGTCTTAATAATAGGCGGACGTAGACAACCGTGGATCGGTCCATCGGTCGTCCCGGCGGTCCCGCCCCCGGACCGCGCCCCCACCGGCCCGCGCAGGCGGGCCGGTCACCCCCGCTCCGGTCCCTGGAGGCCACCCGTGAGACTCCGCTCCCCCCGCGCGGCCACCCTCGCCGTCGCGCTCGCCGCTGCCCTGGTCGCCGGCACGCTCGTGGCCCCGCCGGCCGCGTCCGCCGCCACCGCCGCCTTCGTCCGCACCGCCAGCTGGAGCAGCGGGTACGAGGCGAAGTTCACAGTCACCAACGACACCTCGACCGCGATCAGCTCGTGGAACGTCCAGTTCGACCTGCCGTCGGGCAGCGCCGTCGGCTCGTTCTGGGACGCCCGGCTGACCAGCTCCGGCCAGCACGTCACCGCCCTCAACCAGAGCTGGAACGGCAGCCTCGCACCGGGTGCCAGCACCACCTTCGGTTTCGTCGTCGCCGGCACCGGCGACCCGACCGACTGCACGGTCAACGGCGGGGCCTGCACCGGCGGCGGCCCCGGCAACCCGACCGGCCCGGCCACCCCCGGCGGGCTGCGGGTCACCGGCACCACCGCGTCCTCGGCCACGCTGGCCTGGAACGCCGTCCCCGGCACGGTCACCGGCTACCGGATCTACGAGGGCAGCACGGTGAAGGCCACCGTCACCGGCACCTCCACGACCGTCTCCGGGCTGGCCACCTGCTCCGCGCACAGCTGGACCGTCACGGCGTACAACTCGGTAGGCGAGTCGGCGAAGTCGGCAGCGGTCTCGGCCACCACCACCGGCTGCACCGGGGGCACCGGCCCGATGGCCGCCGCCCCCTACCTCTACCCGGGCTGGGGTGACCCGCCCGCACCGGCCACCGTGATGGGGGCGACCGGGGTCAAGTGGTTCACCGTCGCGTTCGTGCTCTCCGGTGGAGGCTGCACCCCCGCCTGGGACGGTTCCGGCCCGCTCACCGGTGGCGCGCACGCCAGCACCATCGCCGCGATCCGGGCGGCCGGCGGCGACGTCATCCCGTCGTTCGGCGGGTGGAGCGGCAACAAGCTCGGCCCGAACTGCGCGTCGGCAAGCGCCCTCGCCGGGGCCTACCAGCAGGTGATCAACGCGTACGGCCTGAAGGCGATCGACGTCGACATCGAGAACAGCGACGAGTTCGAGAACGAGGCGGTGCAGGACCGGATCCTCGGCGCGCTGAAGATCGTCAAGCAGAACAACCCGGGGATCAGGACGATCGTCACCTTCGGCACCACGACCACCGGGCCGTCGTACTACGGCACCCGGCTGGTCAGGCAGGCAGCCGCGCTCGGTGCGAACATCGACACCTTCACCATCATGCCGTTCGACTTCGGCGGCGGGGCGAACATGTACCAGAACTCCGTCGATGCCGCCGAGGGGCTGAAGAACACCCTGAAGTCGGCGTTCGGCTGGTCCGACGCCACCGCGTACGCGCACATGGGCATCAGCGGCATGAACGGCCTCTCCGACCAGCAGGAGCTGACCTCGCCGGCCACCTGGACCCAGATCCGGGACTGGGCCAAGGCCCCGGGGCTGTCCCGGTTCACCTTCTGGGCGGTCAACCGGGACCGGCCCTGCCCGGGTGGCGGAGTGGTCGCCAACTGCTCCGGCATCGCCCAGAACACCTGGGAGTTCACCTCGAT
The DNA here is from genome assembly GCF_055517075.1 of Micromonospora sp. DSM 43699. NCBI lineage: Bacteria > Bacillati > Actinomycetota > Actinomycetes > Micromonosporales > Micromonosporaceae > Micromonospora > Micromonospora sp. DSM 43699. The sequence goes on along the minus strand of NZ_JBTMMT010000008.1, from coordinate 76,619 downwards.
CACCGCGAAGTTCTGACCGACGCCGCCCGAGGGACCGGCCGGTTGCGGCGGGCAGGTCTCTCGGGCCGAGCGGTCGCTCGGGCGGGGCGACCCGGTGGGGTGGCCCGGTGGGGTGGCCCGGTCAGTGGTCGGCGGTCGCCGACTGCCTGTCGTTCCGGTCGCGCCGGGAGCGGATCTTCTTGCCGGCCCAGCTCACGATCATGACGGCGAGGACCGCGAAGATGGCGTAGTTGAACCAGTCGCTGTACTTCTCGACGTCCTGCCAGCGCGAGCCCAGCGTGTAGCCGAGACCGACGACCAGCGCGTTCCACGCCCCGCTGCCCAGCGTGGTGAGCAGGACGAACTCGCCCATCGGCATCCGGTTCGCACCGGCCGGGACGGAGACCAGGCTGCGGACCACGGGCACCAGCCGGCCGATCAGCACCGCCCACCGGCCGTGCCGCTCGAACCAGCGGTCGGCCTTCTCCAGGTCGTCCCGGTCGACCAGCGGGATGTGGTCCAGCCAGCGCTTGAGCCGCTCCTCGCCGAGCGCGGCACCGAGCCAGTAGAGCACCAGTGCGCCGACCAGCGAGCCGACCGTCGCGGCGAGGACGATCACCACCAGGTTGAACCGGCCCTCGGCGGCGAGGTAACCCGCCATCGCCAGCACGATCTCGCTGGGGATCGGCGGGATGATGCTCTCCAGCGCCACCAGGAAGGCGACACCGGCCGCGCCGAGGGCGTCGATCACGCTCGCCACCCAGCCGGTCAGCCCGGTGAACTGGTTCGGGTCGACGTCCTGGGCGAGGGCCATCGTCGTCCTCCTCGGTGCCGGTGGGATCGGACAGTGGTACCCGCCCGACCACCGCTTACACCTGCGGGTGGGCCGGGCCACCCTGTCCCGCCCTGACCCGAGGCTCAGTCCGTCGGGTGCAGTTCCCGGTCCGCCGGCCCCTGCCGCCAGCCGGTGAACCGGACTGTCAACCCGCCCCGGGAGGGCGAGCAGCAGAACGGCCCGGCCAGCGCGACCGCGTCCGGGGCGAGCGGAGCCAGCCGGACCAACCGCCACCCCTCGTCGTCGGTGCGGGCCCGGACGGTCAACGCGTCGCCGTCCCGGCTGACCCGTACGGTCACCACGCGCCCGGTCCAGTCCGGCACCGGGGCCACCGACCAGTCCGAGAACTCCCTGGTGACCACCGCGCCGACCTGCGGCAGCCCGTCGCTGATCTCCACCCCGGCCTTCACCCAGTTCCGCTCGTCCACCCGGACCAGCACCCCGGCCTGGTCGAACTGCGCCGTGTAGTCCAGCACGAAGCTTACCTCGACCGCGCCGCTGGCGGGCAGCGCAGCGAGCAGCGCCGGCCCGTCGTCGTGGACGAAGCCGTAGCCGGTGTGCCGCCACAGGTCGCTCTCCGCCCCCGGCTCCACCAGCAGTCCACCGTCGTCGGTCCGGTCCACCCGCACCGGTGGGTGCGACCACCGGCCCTCGTCCCAGTCCACCGTGCGGGAGCCGTCCGTCGGATGATCAGCCATCCCGGCACCGTACCCCGGACCTCGCGGGAGGAGGACTCGCGTTTGCGGCGACGGCGGAACGGAGACATTAGGCCGGCATGGGTGACAGGTGGTACTCCGAGGCAGTCGTCTACTGCCTCGACGTCGACACGTACGCGGACTCCGACGGTGACGGGGTCGGTGACTTCCGTGGCCTCATCGGCCGGCTCGACTACCTGGCGCGGCTGGGGGTGACCTGCCTCTGGCTCAACCCGATCCATCCCTCGCCCAACCAGGACGACGGGTACGACGCGACCGACTTCTACAACGTCGACCCACGACTGGGGACCCTCGGCGACTTCGCCGAACTGCTGCACCAGGCGCAGAACCGGGGGATCCGGGTGATCATCGACCTGGTGGTCAACCACACCTCCGACCAGCACCCGTGGTTCCAGTCGGCCCGATCCTCGCCCGACTCGCCGTACCGTGACTGGTACGTCTGGGCCGACCACGAGCCGGCGGACCGGCACCAGGGCATGGTGTTCCCGGGCGAGCAGCACGAGACGTGGAGCTACGACCGGACCGCCAAGGCGTGGTTCTACCACCGCTTCTACAAGTTCCAGCCGGACCTGAACATCGAGAACCCGAAGGTCCGCGCCGAGATCAAGAAGATCACCTCGTTCTGGCTCCAGCTCGGCGTCTCCGGGTTCCGGATGGACGCCGTGCCGTTCATCATCGAGCAGACCGAGCCGGGCAACCCGGACGCGCCCAAGGACTTCGACTTCCTCACCGACCTGCGCCAGCACGTGCAGTGGCGGCGCGGCGACGCGGTGCTGCTGGCCGAGGCGAACGTCGAACCGGACCAGTTGCCCGTCTACTTCGGCGACGGCAGCGGCTCGGGCAACCGGATCCACATGCTCTTCGACTTCATGCTCAACGGCCGGCTGATGCTCGCCCTCGCCCGGGAGGACCCGGAGACGATCGTCGACGCGCTGCGCGACACCCCGAAGCTGCCCACCGGCGGCCAGTGGGCGACCTTCCTGCGCAACCACGACGAGATCGACCTGTCCCGGCTCACCGCCGACCAGCGCAACGACGTGCTGGCGAAGTTCGGGCCGGACGAGAACATGCAGCTCTACGGCCGGGGCATCCGGCGCCGGCTCGCCCCGATGCTCGGCAACGACCGCCGGCACATCGAGCTGGCGTACGCGCTCCAGTTCTCGCTGCGCGGCACGCCGGTGCTGCGTTACGGCGAGGAGATCGGGATGGGCGAGAACCTGGCGCTGGACGGGCGCAACGCGATCCGTACCCCGATGCAGTGGTCGTACAAGGAGAACGCGGGCTTCTCCACGGCCGACCCGGAGAAGCTGATCCGCCCGGTGATCGACCAGGGTGACTTCGGTTACCAGCAGGTCAACGTCACCGCCCAACGGGGTGACCCGAAGTCGCTGCTGGCCTGGTTCGAGCGGATGATCCGCACGCTGCGGGAGGCCCCCGAGATCGGCTCCGGCTCGACCTCGCACATCGACGTGCCGATGCCGGCCGGGGTGCTCGCGCACCGCGCCGACGGCCCCACCGGCACCATGGTCTTCCTGCACAACCTCGGCACCGAGGACGTCGAGGTGGACCTGGGCACCCTGGCCGCCGAGGCGGACCTGCCGATCGACGTGCTCACCGACCGGGGTTACGGCGACGTCGGCAAGCTGGACAGCCTGAAGCTGGGCGGGCACGGCTACCGCTGGATCCGGCTCTGCCGTTCCGCCACCTACTGACCGGAGTATCCGCCGGCGGCCCGGTCGCTGACCGGGCCGGCCGGCGTGCCGCTGGGTTAAGCTCCTCCGATCGAGCCACAAGTTACCGGGAGGTAGTCGTGTCGGAGGAGCCCCGCGTCGCCATCGTGACCGGAGCCGCGCGCGGCATCGGCGCGGCCACCGCCAGTCGGCTGGCCGCCGACGGGATGGTCGTCGCCGTGGTCGACATCGAGGAGCAGGCGACCAGGCAGACGGTCGACGCGATCACCGCCGCCGGTGGTCGGGCGCTCGGGGTGGGTGCGGACGTGGCCGACCGGTCCCAGGTGGAGGCCGCCGTCGAGCGGATCGCCACCGAGCTGGGCGGGCCGACCGTGCTTGTCAACAACGCCGGGGTGCTGCGGGACAACCTGCTGTTCAAGATGACCGACGCCGACTGGGACACCGTGCTGGGGGTGCACCTGCGCGGCGCGTTCCTGTTCAGCCAGGCCGCCCAGCGGCACATGGTCGAGCGGAAGTACGGCCGGATCGTCAACCTCTCCAGCACCTCGGCGCTGGGTAACCGGGGCCAGGCCAACTACGCGGCGGCCAAGGCCGGCCTGCAGGGCTTCACCAAGACCCTCGCCATCGAGCTGGGGCCGTTCGGGGTGACGGTCAACGCGGTCGCCCCCGGCTTCATCGTCACCGACATGACCGCCGCCACCGCCGCCCGGATGAAGGTCGACTTCGACGACCTTCAGAAGCACGCCGCCGCCGAGATCCCGGTCCGCCGCCCCGGCCGTCCGGAGGACGTCGCGCACACCATCTCGTTCCTGGTCAGCGAGGGCGCGTCCTTCGTCTCCGGCCAGGTCGTCTACGTGGCCGGCGGCCCGAAGGACTGACCGGCGCGTTCCGCCACCGCCGTCCGGTCCGCACCGGGCGGCGGTGCCGGTCAGGCGGTGCCGGTCAGGCGGTGCCGGTCAGGCGGGCGGGCGGGCGTGGGGGCCGGTGGTGGTGCGGGTGCGCCGGAGCCAGAGCAGCCCGAGCACCGGCAGCACCAGCGGGATGTAGCCGTACCCGCTGCCGAAGCCGGACCAGACCGTCTCGTCGGGGAAGAGTTCGGCGTCGACCAGGCTGAGCACCCCGACGCCGACCACCCCGACCAGCTCCACCGAGCAGCAGGCCAGCGCGACCCGCCGGCCGGTGTGACCGGCGCGGGCCAGCCCGACCGCCGCCACGATGTAGATCAGCGCGGCCACCGCCGAGAGCAGGTACGCCACCGGCGCCTCGTCGAACCTCGTGGCGATCTGGAGCCCGGCCCGGGACGTGGCGGCGATGGCGAACAGGATGTAGACGGCGATCAGCAACCGCCCCGGCCCGGTGTTGGTGGCCCGCGCCGGCCCGGCGTCGGTGGCGCGCTCCGCCGCCCGGGGGTCAGCCACCGACGACCTCCCAGGTCTGCTGGAGCCGGACCACGACCACCGGGACGACCAGGCAGACCGCGCAGACGATCGCCGACCCCCACCGGGTCGGCTCCATCCGGGCCAGCACCCAGGCCAGCGGGGGCAGGCAGACGAGCGTCACCAGGTACCCGAAGAACGCGCCCGGCTCGCCGGCCCGTTCACCCCCGGCGACGGCGACCAGGGCCAGCCCGGTCAGTGCGAGCAGCGCCAGCTCCAGCAGGCCCAGGCCGACGGACTGCGCCAGGTCCGGCGGCCGGTGCCGGACCGCCGCCACCAGAGCCCACAGCGCCAGTACGAGCGACAGCACGATCGCCGCCGTGGCGGGGACTCCGTCCACCGGCGAACCGGCCGCCGCCGCGCCGGTCATCGCGGACATCCGATGGGTGTGTCGGTCACCGGCACAGCCTACTAACCGGCGTAGTACTCGCCGCCGTCCAGGTCCCGGGTCAGCGGGATCCGGGCGGGTCGGGCGGCCTGCCGCAACGAGGCAACCCTGCTCCCGTCCCGGGGACCGGCCGCGTCGGCTGCGGCGACCGGGGTGGACGACTAGCGTGGGTCACGGTCACCGCATCGGGTGGCCGACGACGACACCGGGGGTACCTCGTGCTGCGGTTCGGCCTGTTCGGCACCGGTCACTGGGCGGCGCAGACGCACGGCGCGGGGCTGGACGCGCATCCGCGCGCCGAACTGGCGGGTGTCTGGGGGCGCAACCCGGAGCGGGCCGGCGCGTTGGCCGCCCGGCACGGCGTACCGGCGTTCGACGACGTCGACGCGCTGCTCGACGCGTGTGACGCGGTGGCCGTGGCGCTGCCCCCGGACGTGCAGGCCGGGATCGCCGTCCGGGCCGCCACCGCCGGCCGGCACCTGCTGCTCGACAAGCCGCTGGCACTGGAACCCGCCGAGGCGGACCGGGTGGTCGACGCCGTGCAGGCCGCCGGGGTGGCCTCGGTGGTCTTCTTCACCCAGCGGTTCCTCCCGAACATCGACGGTTTCCTCACCGCCACCGCCGCGGCCGGTGGTTGGCAGCACGCCCGCGCCACCCAGTTCGCCTCGATCTACCAACCCGGCAGCCCGTACGGCGACTCCCGCTGGCGGCAGGAGCAGGGGGCGCTGTGGGACATCGGCCCGCACGCGCTGTCGATCGTCCTGCCGGTGCTCGGCCGGGTCACCCGGGTCGCCGCGATGGACGGCCCCGCCGGACTGGTGCATCTGCTGCTCACCCACGACGGGGGTGCCACGAGCGCCCTGTCGTTGACCCTGGACGCCCCGCCGACGGCGGTCACCCGGGACTACGTCTTCTACGGCGAGAACGGCACCGGGTCCGTCCCGCCGGGCGACGGCAACGCGCTGACCGCCTTCGGCACGGCCCTCGACCAACTGCTGGGGCAGATCGACTCGGGCGACCGGGACCACCTGTGTGACGTCCGCTTCGGCCGGGAGGTGGTGGCCGTCCTGGCGGCGGCGGAGACCGCCCGCGCCGAGGCCCGCACCGTCGACCTCTGAGCCCGGTGGCCGGAACGTCTCAGTACCTGCCGGCCAGGTAGTTCCAGACCGACCGCCCGTGCAGCCTGTCCGTACCGTCGCCGAGCCGGCGACACGGACCCGTGGCGCCCCGCCCGGACCGCACCGCGCGACCGGCACCGGGCCCGGGTCGGTGGCCGTCGGCGGTGACCCCGTCCGGGTGTCAGCTGTGGGTGACCAGGGCCTGGTTCAGCTCGGCCGGGTCGTCGAACTGCTCGGCGGGCAGGGCGCGCAGCAGCTGGAGCAACTCGGTGCTCGCGCCGTTCTCCTGACCCCAGCGGACCAGGTCCTCGCGGGAGACCGGGTAGTCGAGGCCGGCCAGGTACTCCTGCAACTGCATGCCGGTGACGCTCATGCCGCCCGGCTACCCGTTCCACCCGTCGCCACACCGCACGGGCCCGGCAGGATCAGCGGTTTGTCCGCCGATCCTGCCGGGTAGCCCCGCCCATGCTGGTACAGCGGCTCGGTACGCCGAGCGACTTCGACCCGCTGGTGGAGCGCGTCCGGGACGCCCGCGTGGTCATGATCGGCGAGGCGACGCACGGCAGTCACGACTACTACCGGTTGCGCGAACAGCTCACCCGACGGCTCATCGCCGAGCAGGGGTTCGACTTCGTGGCGGTGGAGGGGGACTGGCCGGACTGCGACCGGGTGCACCGGTCGGTGGTGGGTGCACCAGGCGGCGCGGCGGACCCGCGTACCGCGCTGGGGCGGTTCACCCGCTGGCCGACCTGGATGTGGGCCAACGCCGAGGTGGACCGGTTCTGCCGCTGGCTGCGGGCCTGGAACCTGGAACGTCCGGAGCGGGAGCGGGCCGGCTTCCACGGGCTGGACGTCTACAGCCTCTGGGAGTCCATGCAGGCCATCTTCGACTATCTCGGCGAGGAGGACCCGCACGCGATGGAGGCGGCGCAGGACGCGTACCGGTGCTTCGAGCCGTACGGCAGGCGGGTCGAGGAGTACGGCGCGGCCAGCCGGTTCGTCTCGGCGCGCTGCGAGGAGGAGGTGATCCGGCTGCTGACGCGTACCCGGGCCCATGTCGCCTCGGACGGCCCGGACGCCTTCGCGGCCTGGCAGAACGCGGAGGTGGTGGCCGGTGCGGAACGGTACTACCGGGCGATGGTGCACGGCGGACCGGATTCCTGGAACGTGCGGGACGTCCACATGGCCGACACCCTGGACCGGCTGCTGACCCGCTACGGCCCGGGGTCCCGCGGGATCGTCTGGGCGCACAACACGCACGTCGGGGACGCCCGGGCCACCGACATGGCCGACGACGGGATGGTCAACATCGGTCAGCTCGCCCGGGAGCGGCTGGGCCGCGAGGCGGTGGCGCTCATCGGTGTCGGCGGCTACCGCGGGACGGTGGTCGCCGCCCCGCACTGGGGTTCGCCGGCCGAGGTGATGACGGTGCCGCCGGCCCGGGAGGGCTCGGTGGAGCAGCGGCTGCACGAGCTGCTGCCGGAGCGGGCGGTGCTCGTCTTCGGCGACCCCGACCAGCCCGACTGGGCCACCGACACCGCCGACCACCGGGCCATCGGGGTGGTCTACGACCCGACCTTCGAGAGCTGGGGCAACTACGTCCCCACCCGACTGGCCGACCGCTACGACGCCTTCGTCTGGTGCGACACCTCCACCGCCCTGCACCCTCTGCCCACCCCGTCGCGGGTGGCCGAGCTGGAAACCTACCCCTCCGGCCTCTGACCCCATCCCACCGCCCGGTGTCCGCGCGCCCAGGCGTCGCCGTGTCGGTGGATCATGGAGTTGTGGTGCCCGGTTGGTGGGTTTTCACCACCGTTGTCCGGCACCACAACTCCATGATCGACAGTGGTCAGGCGTCGACCGGCTGCTTGTCGAGGTGGGCGCGGAGGCCTTCGCCCTCGATGTCGACGTTGGGGAGGACCTTGTCGAGCCAGCGGGGGAGCCACCACGCCCTGGTGTTCAGCAGGGACATCACGGCGGGGACGATGGTCATCCGGACCACGAAGGCGTCGATGGCGACACCGACCGCCAGCGCGAAGCCCATCGATTTGATCACCGGGTCGTCGAGGAAGACGAAGCCCCCGAAGACCGACATCATGATCAGCGCGGCGGCGGTGACCACCCGGGCACCGTGCCCCATCCCGTTGATGGTGGCCTGGCGGGCGCTGTCGCCGTGCACGAAGTCCTCCCGCATCCGGGAGACCAGGAAGACCTCGTAGTCCATGGCCAGACCGAACAGGATGCCGATCAGCAGGATCGGCAGGAAGCTGATCAGCGGGGCCGGGCTGTCCAGACCGACCAGGCCGGCGAGGTGACCCTGCTGGAACACCGCGACCGTGATGCCGAAGGTCGCGGCCACCGTGAGCAGGAAGCCCAACGCCGCTTTCACCGGCACCAGGATCGACCGGAAGACCAGCATCAGCAGCAGGATCGACAGCCCCACCACGAGCAGCAGGTAGACCGGCATCGCGTCGGCGAGCTTCTCGGACACGTCGATGCCGATCGCGGTCACGCCGGTCAGCAGCACCTCGGCGTTGCCGACCGAGCCGACCCGGTCCCGGATGTCGTGGACCAGCGTCTCGGTGGCGGCGTCGGTCGGGCCGCTCTTCGGGATCACCCCGATCAGCGCGGTCCGTCCGGACGGGTCGAGCTGCGGCGGGGCCACCGCCAACACCCCTTCGGTACGCTGGACCAGCGCCGTCACCTGCGGCACGGCGGTCGCGGTGTCCTGCGGGGAGTCCGAGGTGACCACCACGGCGAGCCGGCCGGTGAAGCCCGGGCCGAAGCCCTCCCGGATCAGGTCGGCGCTGGTCCGGGCCGGGCTGCCCACCGCGGCGGTGCTGGCGTCCGGCAGGGCGATCCGCATGTCCTGGGCCGGCAGGGCGAGCAGCCCCAGGCCGAGCAGGCCGACCAGGATGACCGGGATGCGCAGCCGGGTGATCCAGTGCGCCCAGCGGAACCCGAAACCGGAGCGGTCCTCGGCGGCCGGCGCGGCCCGGTGGGCCGGTCCGGTCCCGGCGTTGCGCAGTTTACGGGGGAGGACCCGGCGGCCGGCGAAACCGAGCAGCGCCGGGGCGAGCGTGATCGCCACCAGCACCGCCACGCTCACCGTGCCGGCGGCGGCCAGACCCATCACGGTGAGGAACGGGATGCCGACGACGGCGAGGCCGGCGAGCGCGATGACCACTGTGGCGCCGGCGAAGAGCACGGCGGAACCGGCGGTGCCGACGGCCCGGCCGACCGCCTCCTCGGGGGTGAGCCCTTCGAGCAGGTGCTGTCGGTGCCGGGAGGTGATGAACAACGAGTAGTCGATGCCGACCGCCAGGCCGAGCATCAGGGCCAGGATGGGCGCGGTGCTGGTCAGCTCGACCGCACCGCTGAGGGCGAACAGGCCGGCCATGCCGACCCCGACGCCGATCAGCGCGTTCAGCATGGTCATCCCGGCCGCTACCAACGAGCCGAAGGTGACGATCAGGACGATCGCGGCGACCAGTACGCCAAGCGCCTCGGTCGAGCCGACCTCCGGCTCGGAGTTGAGCACCTCACCGCCGGGGGCGATCTGCCAGCCCCGCGCCTCGGCCTGCGCGCCGACCTTCTCGTACGCCTCGCGCTGGTCGTCGGTGACCTCGTCCCCGCCGGTGGCGAACTGCACCTGGATCAGGGCGTACCGGCCGTCGGGGGTGATCGCCTGGGACTGGTACGGGTCGACCGCGCCGACCACGCCGGGCAGCGTCGCCGACTCCTGGACGACCCCCTTGACCACGGCCTGCCCCTCGGGGGTGGTCAACTGGCCGTCCGCGGGTGCCTTCACCGCGATGGTGCCGGTGGCGCCGCTGGCCGCCGGGAAGCGCTCGGCGAGCAGGTCCAGCGCCTGCTGGGACTCGGTGCCGGGCATGGTGAAGTTGCTGGCGGTCGGGCCCTTCAGGGTGGCCGCGGCGATGCCGAGGCCGACGAGTACGACGAGCCAGACGGCGACGACGAGTCGCCGGCGGCGCAACGATGCCCGGCCTAGCCGGTACAGCAGGGTCGCCATCAGATCCTTGTCCTCATTCGTGATCGGGTAGGTCGAGAGGTGGCCGTGGTGGCGGCGGTACGGGGGAGAGGAGCACCCGCTGGGCGACGGCCAGCAGGGCGGGACGCAGTTCCTCGTCGGAGATGTCGGTGAACGTGCCGCATCCCTCGGCGATGCCGGCGAGCAGCACCAGCGCGGCGACCCGCGCGTCCTGCCCGCCGTCGGGGCCGGTCATCGCCTCGATCAGCCGCTCCGAGATGCGCTGGACGTGGGCGAAGGCCGGTTGGGCGAGCAGTTCCGGGAACTCCCCGCGCAGCAGCGCGATCTCGCCGCGGAACCGCACCGCGAGGTCGACGAAGCCCTCCGCCGCCACCTGCTGCGCCGCTGCCCCGGTCAACGCCGAGATCCGCTCGTCCAGCTCACAGAGCACCGAGATCGGCCCCGCCATCAGCTCGGCGAGCAGGGCCTCCTTGCCGGCGAAGTGGTAGAGCACCGCCGCCTTGGAGCAGCCCACCTCGCGGGCGATGTCCTGCAACGAGGTGCCCTTGTAGCCGGTCACCGCGAACCGCCGGGCCGCCGCGGCGAGGATCTCGCCGTGCGTGCGGGGGGTGCGACGGATCATGCGTTCCAGCATGCCTGACCGATCGGTCAGAACTGACCGATCGGTCAGAGAAACACGGTGGCGTTCGCCACAGGCCCGGTCAGGGGCTCATTCCCGGCCGTGCTTGCGGTCGTAGGCGGCCCGCGCCTCGCTGATCGCCGTGCGGTGCCGCTGTGCCCAGGCGGTCAACGCCACGAGCGGTTCGTAGAGCTCCAGCGCCATCGGGGTGGCGCGGTACTCGACCCTCGGCGGCACGGTCGGGTGGGCCTGGCGGTGCAGCAGACCGTCCCGTTCCAGGTTGCGCAGGGTCAGGGTGAGCATCCGTCGGCTGATCCCCTCGACCTGCCGCTCCAACTCACTGAAGCGGACCGGCCCGGGGGAGGCGGCCAGCAGGATGCCGATGCTCCACTTGCCGCCCACCCGGTCCAGCGCCTCCCGCAGGGTGCAGACGCCGTCCTGTTCCCCGCCGGCGCATCCGTCGCTGTGTTCCTGGGACACGGGGTGCCTCCTTCCGCCGGTGTCATGGTCACAGACGAAGATCTCGACGACGGGTCTGTCGGCCGACCCGTGTCGGGGTTGCGCCCGGCCGGTGCGGCCGGGAGGGTGGGCGGATGGCCGGGGCGGAGGAGACGCGCGACGGGGTCGGTCTGACCAACCTCGGTCAGCCGCTGCTCGCCGGTGGCGACGTGACCAAGCGGGACCTGGTCGACTACCTGGACACCGTGCACGACCGCCTCCTCCCCGTCCTGCGCGACCGGCCGCTGTCGGTGGTCCGGCTGCTGCGCGGGCAGGAGCCGTTCATGCAGAAGAACCTGCCGAAATACACCCCGGAATGGGTACGCCGCACGGCGATCTGGGCCGAGACGTCCCACCGGCAGGTGTCGTACGCGCTCTGCGACGACCGGCGCACCCTGCTCTGGTTCGCCAACCAGCGGGCGGTCGAGTACCACCCGGCACTGGTCACCGCGACCAGCCCGGAGCAGCCCACCCACCTCGTGCTCGACCTCGACCCGCCCGAGGGGGAGGACTTCGCGACGGTGGCCCGGGTCGCCGGGGCGGTCCGCCGCGCGCTGGCCGACGTCGGGCTGGCCGGCGCGGTGAAGACCAGTGGTGCCAAGGGGCTGCACGTCTTCGTCCCGGTGCACCCGGACACCACCACCGAGGAGGTCGCCGCCGCCACCCGGGCGCTCGCCGTACACACCGAAGGCCTCGACCCGGAGTCGGCGACCACCGCCTTCATCCGCGAGGACCGGGGTGGCCGGGTCTTCGTCGACCCGACCCGGGCCGGCGGGGCGACAGTGGTGGCCGCGTACAGCCCCCGGCTGCGCCCCGGGTTGCCGGTCTCGTTCCCGGTCGCCTGGGACGACCTCGACCGGATCACCCCGGCGGACTTCACCGTGCGGACGGTCCCCGCGTTGCTCGGTGACCGGGATCCGTGGGCCGGGGCGATGCCCGCGCCGCAGCGGCTCCCGGTCGACCTGGTAGCCGAGGGGCGCACCATCCCGGTGCCCCGGGTGCAGGCCATGCACGAGGGAAAACGCCGTGCGAAGGCCCGCCGCGAATCCGCCTGAGCCCCACTCGTACGACGAAGGCCGCTGATCGGGTTTCCCCTGGTCAGCGGCCTTCGTGTGCTGGTCTCGGTTTCCTAGCAAGTGTGCCCCCGGCAGGATTCGAACCTGCGCCACCGCCTCCGGAGGGCGGTGCTCTATCCCCTGAGCTACGGGGGCTCAGCGACCTGAGAAGAGTAGCAAACCCCTCCGGGATCACCGAATCGCGACCCGGCCCCCGCCGGTACGCCCCGCTGACCTGGATGATCATGATGCCGAGGCTGGCGAGGGGTCGGCGGCGACTGCCGTCGGCGACGAGCGAAGATGTCACCTCCGGTCAGGCCGGGTGGATCACCCGCCGGCCGAGCCGGGCGGAACGTCGCCGCCGGCCAGGCCGAGCGGGTCGGGTGCCGGCCCGGGTCGAGTGGGTCAGGCGGCGGCCTGGGCGCGGCCGCAGCTCGGCAGCGGGTGCAGGACGATGCGCCGGGGCAGCCGGCGGGGCCATTCGTTCCGGGGCCAGGAGCCGTCCACGATCAGGTGCACCGGGTGCTGGTCGGCGCCGCTGAGCCGGAACACGAAGTCGCGGGGCAGTGGTGGATCCACGCTCGGCGTGGTCACCATGAACCGGACCTGGCCCCGGGACGACACCGCCGAGATCACCTCGGCGGCGGGCATGGTGCCGCGCAGGCGTACCCGGCCGATCCAGTAGACCTCCGCGTCGTGTTCCTGGGCGGCCCGGGTGATGGCCGGGTAGTCACTGCGTACCCAACGCTCGACCGCGCCGACGCAGAGCCCGCAGGCCCGCTCGCGCGGCTCCCGCGGACCCAACCCCCAGGCCCGCAGGTACGACCCGACCGTGCCGGCGTCGACCGCCAGGTCGAAGCGGCGCTGGATCAGCGCGGCGAGGCTCTGCCGCGTCCAGAGCTCCTCGTCCAGCCCGAACCCGTCGGGGTGGACGCCCCGCAGTACGTCGATCAGTTCGAGTTCCTGTTCCCGGCTGAGCGCTCCCGACTCGCCCTGCCGGTGTCCGCGACGGGCGGCTGCCACCGCTCCGTCACCGCCGATGGTGTGGCGTCGGCACCAGCTGGTGACCGAGCGCCGCGCGTCTCTGAGTGCAACCCCCACGTCCTACGCAACGAGCACGAATCACTACCGGTCACGATATGTGGGTAGAAAAGTCTCTTAGGGCCTCAAAGGTGCGGACCGCGCTAAAAATACAAATCGCCCATAACCCGCGTTGCAGGTCTTCGCGTTCCAGGTCGCCGCGTGCCGTCGGGGCCCGCAACCGCGTCGGCGAGGGGGCGGTGACGCACGGAGGCCCGCGTCCGCCGGAGCGGGACGCGGGCCTCTCGGACGCGTGGGGACGGGTCAGCCGCCCAGACGCTTCAGGGCGTTCTGGAGGTTGGTCAGGTCCGTCTGCTGGGTGTTCTTCATGGTCTGCGCCACCGTACGGACGTCGTCGTCGCCACCGGCGTCGAGGATGCCCTGGATCATGTGGATCCCGCCGAGGTGGTGCTTGATCATCATCTGGAGGAAGAGGACGTCCAGCTCACGGCCCTGGGCGACGCGTAGCTTCGCCATCTCCTCCGGGGTCGCCATGCCCGGCATCAGGCCGTTCTCGACCTTGGTGGCACCGTCGGGCATCCAGGCCATCCGGGGCTGGCTGCCGGTCGGGTCGAGCCCCCACGACCGCAGCCAGGTCTGCATGGTGCCGATCTCACCCTGCTGGCCGGTGGCGATGTCGCCGCCGATCTGGCGTACCTCGGGATCGGTGCCCCGGTCGAAGGCGATCAGCCCCATCTCCACCGCCTGGGCGTGGTGGGTGCTCATGTCCCGGGCGAAGCCCGCCTCGGCGGAGCCGTCACCCGGCCGGGTCAACGTCGGGGTCAGCAGGCCGCCGGCGTACCCGAGCAGGAGACCGACCACGACGGCGGCGGTCAGGGCGAGTGCGCCGTAGCGGCCGGCGGGCCGCCGGTCACCGGAGCTGGTGACCGGGGGCTCGACGGGCGGCGTGTCGGTCGTCGCGGGGGCGGTCATCGCCGTGTCCTCACTGGGTGGGCTGCTGCTGTTGCTGCGGGACGTTGTCGCGGGGGGCGGTGCCGGTGGCCGTGATGCCCTGGCCGCAGTTGGCGTTCGGACCCTCGACCGAGGCGTTCACCCGCAGCGTCTTGATGAACTCGTCGATCCGGCTGTCGTCGGCGTTGTCGACCTTGAGCTGGTAGCCCCAGGCCTGGAGCGAGATCGGCTTGTCCAGCCCCTCGAACGGGCTGAGCATGACCTTCTCCACGCCCTGCGTCTTGCTGCGGAGCTTGCTGACCTGGTCGGCCGGCAGGTCGGGGCGGTAGGTGATCCAGACCGTGCCGTGCTCCAGGCTGTGCACCGCGTGCTCGTTGGCGATCGGGGCGTCGTAGACGTCGCCCATGCAGTTCTGCCAGGCCGGGTTGTGCGGGCCGGCCACCGGCGGGAGGACGTCGTACTTGATCGCGCCCTGCTGGTGCTGACCACCCTGGACGAGCTTGGGGTCCTTGTCCCGGAAGTCGACGATGCCGTCGATGTCGGCGGCCCGCTGCTCCCACGACTTGGAACCCTGGAAGGCCGCGTACGCGCCGTAGCCGATGATCGAGGCAGCGAGCACGCCCACGGCGACGAACAGGGCGATCGGGCCCCAGGACCGGCCCTGGCTCACCTTCACCGGCGTGATCGGCTTGCGGGGGCCCTTTCCGCCCGAGGTCTGCCGGGGGGTGCCTGCGGGCTTGGCGGCCCCGGGCTTGGCGCCGGCGGCGGGCCGGCCCGCCGCCGGCTTCTTGCCGGTGCTGACCACGGTCGGACGGCGCTCAGGGCCGCCCGGGGTGCTGATGCTCATCGTGCCTCGTCAGGTCGGTCGGTCAGGGGATCTGGCGGGCCGGGTGACGCTCAGGGTCGCCGCCGAGTGCCCGAGTCTACCCCCGATAACATGGTTCGGTGACTCCCGCAGAACTGGCCGAGGTCGTCCTCTCCGCAGCCCACGCCGTATTCACCGCGCGCGGGCTCGACCCCGACGCGCTTCCGGCGCGTACGGCGGTGGAGCGACCGCGCAACCCCGACCACGGTGACTACGCCTCCACGCTGGCCCTCCAGCTCAGCAAGAAGGTGGGCGTCCCGCCCCGGGAGTTGGCCGCCGCGCTCGCCGAACAGCTCGGCCGGGCGGCCGGCGTCAAGTCGGTGGAGATCGCCGGCCCCGGCTTCCTGAACATCCGGCTCGACGCCGCCGCCGCCGGCCAGCTCGCCCGGGTGATCGTCGAGGCAGGCCAGGAGTACGGCCGCAGCGACCGGCTCGCCGGCCAGCGGATCAACCTGGAGTTCGTCTCGGCCAACCCGACCGGCCCGGTGCACATCGGCGGGGTCCGCTGGGCGGCCGTCGGCGACGCGCTCAGCAGGCTGCTGCGGGCCACCGGCGCGGACGTCGGCACCGAGTACTACTTCAACGACGCCGGGTCGCAGATCGACAGGTTCGCCAGGTCGTTGCTGTGCGCCGCGAAGGGCGAGCCGGCCCCCGAGGACGGCTACGGCGGGGCGTACATCGCCGAGATCGCCGAGCAGGTCCGGGCGATCCGGCCGGACGTGCTCGACCTGGCCGACGCCGAGGCCCAGGAGGTGTTCCGGGTCGAGGGCGTGACGTCGATGTTCGCCGAGATCAAGGCCTCGCTGCGCGGCTTCGGGGTGGAGTTCGACACCTACTTCAACGAGAAGGACCTGCACGACCGGGGCGAACTGGAGCTGGCCCTGGAACGGCTCCGCGCGCAGGGCCACCTGTACGAGGCCGACGGGGCGACCTGGCTGCGCACCACCGACTTCGGTGACGACAAGGACCGGGTGCTGCGCAAGTCCAACGGCGAGTGGACCTACTTCGCCGCCGACTGCGCCTACTACCTGGACAAGCGGGAGCGCGGCTTCGAACGGGTCGTGATCATGCTGGGTGCCGACCACCACGGCTACATCGGGCGGATGAAGGCGATGTCCGCCTGCTTCGGCGACGACCCGGCGGTCAACCTGGAGATCCTCATCGGCCAGCTGGTCAACCTGGTCCGCGACGGCGTCCCGGTGCGGATGAGCAAGCGGGCCGGCACCGTGGTCACCCTGGAGGACCTGGTCGACGCGATCGGGGTGGACGCCGCCCGTTACGCCCTGGCCCGCTACTCCAGCGACTCGCCGATCGACATCGACGTGGAGCTGTGGACCCGGGCCACCCGCGACAACCCGGTCTACTACGTGCAGTACGTCGCCGCGCGGACGGCAAGCGTCGGCCGCAACGCCGCCGAGGTCGGCCTGGGCCGGGGCGACGGGGCCGGGTTCCACCCCGAGCTGCTCGACCACGACAAGGAGAACGAGCTGCTCAAGGCGCTCGCCGAGTTCCCCGCGGTGGTCGCCGCCGCCGCCGAGCTGCGCGAGCCGCACCGGGTGGCCCGCTACCTGGAGGACCTGGCCGGGGCGTACCACCGGTTCTACGACAACTGCCGGATCCTGCCGCGCGGTGACGAGGAGGTCACCGACCTGCACCGGGCCCGGCTCTGGCTCAACGACGCCACCCGCACGGTGATCGCCAACGGACTGCGCCTGCTCGGCGTCGCCGCCCCGGAGAGGATGTAGCCCATGCGTAACCCAGGAACGGGCCTGCGTCCGCAGGTCGGCGGAGCGGGCCGGCGGTCGTCGCGGCCCCGGGGCGGAGATCGCTGATGCGCGCCCACGAAGCCGGCGCGATGCACGGCGACATCGGTGACCGGGGGCCGGGCTGGCTGCGTCCCCCGGCCGACGTCAACGCCCTGGTGCCACAGCTCTGGCCCCGCCGGGTCGCGCGCGGCGCGGGCGGCGCGCTGACCGTCGCGGGTCTCGACGTCCGCGAGCTGGCGGCCGAGTACGGCACCCCGGCGTACGTCCTCGACGAGGACGACCTGCGCTCGCGGGCCCGGGACTTCCGGGCCGCCTTCCCCGACGTGGACGTCTACTACGCCGGCAAGGCGTTCCTCTGCCGGGCGGTGGTCCGGATGATCGCCGAGGAGGGTCTGCACCTGGACGTCTGCACCGGCGGCGAGCTGGCCACCGCGCTGTCGGCCGGTATGCCGGCGGACCGGATCGGCTTCCACGGCAACAACAAGTCGGTCACCGAGCTGACCCGGGCGCTGGACGCCGGGGTGGGGCGGATCATCCTCGACTCGTTCACCGAGATCGACCGGCTCACCGCGCTGGCCCGGGAGCGCGGGGTCCGCCCCGGCGTGCTGATCCGGGTCACCGTCGGGGTGGAGGCGCACACCCACGAGTTCATCGCCACCGCCCACGAGGACCAGAAGTTCGGCTTCTCGCTGGCCGGTGGGGCCGCCGCCGCAGCCGCCTTCAAGGTCATCGACGAGGGTGTGCTGGACCTGCGCGGGCTGCACTCGCACATCGGCTCGCAGATCTTCGACACCAGCGGCTTCGAGGTCTCCGCCCGCCGGGTGCTCGCCCTCCAGGCGCAGATCCGCGACGCCCGCGGGGTGGAGCTGCCCGAGCTGGACTTGGGCGGCGGGTTCGGCATCGCCTACACCACCCAGGACGACCCGGCCACGCCGGACGAGCTGGCCAAGCGGCTCCGCAAGATCGTCGACTCGGAGTGCGCGGCGGAGAACCTGGCCGTACCGCACCTGTCGATCGAGCCGGGCCGGGCCATCGTCGGCCCCGCCGTCCTCACCCTCTACACGGTCGGCACCGTCAAGGACGTGGACGGGCTGCGGACGTACGTGAGCGTGGACGGGGGGATGAGCGACAACATCCGGACCGCCCTCTACGACGCGTCGTACTCGGCGACCCTGGCCGGCCGGGCCTCGACCGCCGCGCCGCTGCTGGCCCGCGTGGTGGGAAAGCACTGTGAGTCCGGGGACATCGTGGTGAAGGATGAATTCCTGCCCGCCGACGTGCAGCCCGGAGATCTTGTCGCGGTCCCCGGCACGGGAGCGTACTGCCGCAGCATGGCCAGCAACTACAACCATGTGCCCCGACCCCCGGTGGTCGCGGTGCGTGACGGCCGAGCCCGGCTGATCGTTCGACGGGAGACCGAAGAAGACCTGCTCGCTTTGGATGTGGGATGACGTCACCTGTGCGCTTGGCCCTGCTCGGCTGCGGAACGGTAGGTAGCGAGGTGGTCCGGCTGCTGCACACGCAGGCCGCCGACCTGGCCGCCCGGATCGGCGCTCCGCTGGAGATCGCCGGCATCGCCGTACGCCGGGTCGGCCGGGCCCGGGGTGACCTCCCCGTCGACCCGGCGCTGTTCACCACCGACCCGCTCGGCCTGATCAAACGCGACGACGTGGACGTGGTCGTCGAGGTGGTCGGCGGCATCGAACCGGCGCGGACCTGGCTGGTGGAGGCGCTGCGCGCCGGCAAGAGCGTGGTCACCGCCAACAAGGCGCTGCTCGCCGAGGACGGCGCGGCCCTGCACGACGCGGCGGCCGAGGGCGGGGCCGACCTCTTCTACGAGGCGTCCGTCGCCGGGGCGATCCCGCTGCTGCGTCCGCTGCGCGAGTCGCTGCACGGCGACCGGATCAACCGGGTCACCGGCATCGTCAACGGCACCACCAACTTCATCCTCTCCGCGATGGACGCCACCGGCGCCGGCTTCGCCGAAGCGCTGGACGAGGCGACCGAGCTGGGTTACGCCGAGGCCGACCCGACCGCCGACGTGGAGGGCTTCGACGCCGCCGCGAAGGCCGCCATCCTGGCCTCGCTCGCCTTCCACACCCGGGTCACCGCCGCCGACGTGCACCGCGAGGGCATCACCGAGGTGACGGTCGCCGACATGGCCAGCGCCAAGGCGATGGGCTGCACCATCAAGCTGCTCTGCATCGCCGCCCGGGGCGTCGACCCGGCCGGCCGGGAGACGGTGAGCGTCCGGGTGCACCCCGCGATGATCCCGCTGACCCACCCGCTGGCCAGCGTCGGCGACGCGTTCAACGCGGTCTTCGTCGAGGCCGAGGCGGCCGGGCAGCTGATGTTCTACGGCCGGGGTGCCGGTGGCGCGCCGACCGCCAGCGCGGTCCTCGGTGACGTGGTCGCGGTGGCCCGCAACCGGCTCGCCGGGGCGTTCGCGGCAAGCGAGTCCGCGTACGCCGACCTGTCGGTCCGGCCGATGGGCGAGGCGCTGACCCGCTACCACATCAGCCTCGACGTGGTGGACCGGCCGGGCGTGCTCCAGGCGGTGGCCGGGGTGTTCGCCCGGCACGACGTCTCCATCGCCACCGTCCGGCAGGGCCCGGCCGGCGGCGGTCCGGCCGGTCGGGGTGAGGACGCCGACCTGGTCATCGTCACCCACGTCGCCCCGGACGCCGCGCTCGCCGCGACGGTACGGGAGCTGCGCGGGCTGGACATCGTCCGCTCGGTGGCCAGCGTGCTGCGGGTCGAGGGCGGGGCGTGACCCGGCGTCTCGCCTGATGGTTTCCGGTGGGTGTGCCGAGGGGTGATCGGCGAGGCTGGTCCAGGCTGGCAGGGGCTTCCGGCACGGCCGGGGCGGGCAGAGGCGAGGAGAGCGACATGTGGCGGGGTCTGATCGAGACGTACCGGGACCGGCTGCCGGTCACCGACGCCACGCCCGTGGTCACCCTGCACGAGGGGAACACCCCGCTGCTTCCCGCGCCGGCGCTCTCCGCCCGGCTCGGCGCCGACGTCTACCTGAAGGTCGAGGGGGCCAACCCGACCGGCTCGTTCAAGGACCGGGGCATGACGGTCGCGGTCTCCAAGGCGGTCGAGGCCGGCGACAAGGCGATCATCTGCGCCTCCACCGGCAACACCAGCGCCTCCGCCGCCGCGTACGCCGCGCGGGCCGGGATCACCTGCGCGGTGCTGGTGCCGCAGGGCAAGATCGCGCTGGGCAAGCTGGCCCAGGCGCTCGTGCACGGTGCGAAGCTCCTCCAGGTGCAGGGCAACTTCGACGACTGCCTTGCGCTGGCCTCGAAGCTCGCCCAGGACTTCCCGGTGGCCCTGGTCAACTCGGTCAACCCGGACCGGCTGCACGGCCAGAAGACGGCCGCCTTCGAGATCGTCGAGGCGCTCGGTGACGCCCCCGACATCCACTGCCTGCCGGTCGGCAACGCCGGCAACATCTCCGCCTACTGGATGGGCTACTCGGAGGACCTGCGGGCCGGCAACGCCACCCGCGCCCCGAAGATGTACGGCTTCCAGGCCGCCGGGGCGGCCCCGATCGTCAGCGGTCAGGTGGTGCCGGAGCCGTCGACCATCGCCACCGCCATCCGGATCGGCAACCCGGCGAGCTGGACCAAGGCGCTCGACGCCCGGGACGCCTCGCAGGGGCTGATCGCCGCGGTGACCGACCGGGAGATCCTCGCGGCCTACCGGCTGCTCGCCCGGGAGGTGGGGGTCTTCGTCGAGCTGGGCAGCGCGGCCAGCGTGGCGGGCCTGCTCCAGCAGGGCGCGGCGGGTCAGGTCCCGGCCGGCGGCACGGTGGTCTGCACGGTCACCGGCCACGGCCTGAAGGACCCGGAGTGGGCCATCTCCACAGCCCCCGCGCCGATCACCATCGCCAACGACGCGCTGACCGCCGCCCGCTCCCTCGACCTGGTCTGATCCCACCCTGCCCGCCCTGTCGACCCCGGCGGGGCGGGTGGCCACCCCGTGCGGGGCGGGGGAGACCGGGTCGGGCAGACTTTCCCATGCCTGTCCCCTCTCCCAGGAGTGAGCCACGCCGATGTCGCTGCTCGCCAGATCCAGCCTCGCCAACCGGGGGCTCGTCGCCCTGATCGCGGTGGTGACCGCGGCGTTCGGGGCGTTCGCCGTCCCCTCGCTCAAGCAGCAGCTCCTGCCGTCGCTGGAGTTCCCCGGCGCGTTCGTCGTCGCGGTCTATCCGGGTGCCTCGCCGGAGATCGTCGAGGCGCAGGTCACCGAGCCGATCGAGAACAGCCTGCAGAGCATCCCCGGGCTGGAGAAGGTCACCTCCACCTCGCGGGAGGGGTCGGCGACGATCGCTGTGGAGTTCGTCTTCGGCACCGACATCGACGACGTGGCCAACAAGATGCAGACCGCGCTGAGCCGGGTCGACGCGCAGCTGCCCGACGAGGTGGACCCGCAGGTCATCACCGGCAGCACCGACGACCTGCCGGCCGTGGTGCTGGCCGCCACCGGTGGCGGTGACGAGCAGGCGCTCGCCGACAAGCTGCGCGACACCGTCGTACCCGAGCTGGAGGGGATCGACGGCGTCCGCACGGTCGCCGTGACCGGCACCCGCGACCAGGTCGTGACGATCGTGCCGAACCCGGCGAAGTTCGCCGCCGCGAAGCTGAGCCCGACCGCGATCGCCACCGCGCTGAAGACCAACGGCATCGCCGTCCCGGCCGGTGCGGTCGTGGACGGCAGCAGCGCGCTGCCGGTGCAGGTGGGGGCCCCGGTCACCACCCTCGACGAGCTGCGCGGCATCGCGCTCACCTCGACCGCGCCCAAGACCGCCCCGGTCCGGCTCGGCGATGTGGCGACAGTCGAGCAGCAGCTCGCCCCGGCCACCGCGCTCACCCGGACCAACGGCAGGGAGAGCATCGGGGTCCAGGTCACGGCCGCCCAGGACGGCAACGCCGTACGGATCTCGCACGACATCCGGGACCGGCTGGACGACCTGCGGTCCGCCTCCGGTGCCGAGCTGACCATCGTGTTCGACCAGGCCCCGTTCGTGGAGAAGTCGATCGAGAGCCTGACCACCGAGGGGCTGCTCGGCCTGCTGATGGCGGTCGTGGTGATCCTGGTCTTCCTGCTCTCCGTCCGGTCCACCCTGGTCACCGCGGTCTCCATCCCGCTGTCGGTGGTGGTGGCGCTGCTCGCCCTCTGGATCGGCGACTACTCGCTCAACCTGCTCACCCTGGGCGCGCTCACCATCGCGGTCGGGCGGGTGGTGGACGACTCGATCGTGGTCCTGGAGAACATCAAACGCCACCTGGAGTACGGCGAGCCGAAGCGGGAGGCGATAGTCACCGCCGTCCGCGAGGTGGCCGGGGCGGTCACCGCGTCGACCCTCACCACGGTCGCGGTGTTCGCGCCGATCGCCCTGGTGGGCGGCTTCGTGGGGCAGCTCTTCGCGCCGTTCGCGATCACCGTCACGGTGGCCCTGCTCGCCTCGCTGCTGGTGTCGCTGACGGTGATCCCGGTGCTGGCCTACTGGTTCCTCAAGCCGCCGCGCGACGGGGCGGACGAGGCGGTCCGCCGGGCCGCCGAGGAGAAGGAACTGCGCAGCCCGTTGCAGCGGGCGTACCTGCCGGCGATCGGGTTCGCCACCCGGACCCGCCGGACCCGGTGGATCACCGTTGCGGTGGGCATCCTGCTGCTGTTCGGCACCTTCGGCCTGGCCCAGAAGCTGGAGACCAACTTCCTCGACGACTCCGGCCAGGACACCCTGAGCATCAGCCAGAAGCTGCCGGCCGGGTCGGGGCTGGCCGCCACCGACCAGGCGGCCCGCCTGGTGGAGGGGGTGCTGGGGCGTACCGACGGGGTCGAGACCTACCAGGTCAGCGCGGGCGGGAACGACCAGCCGTGGCTGGCCGGTGGCGGCAACAACACCGCCCGCTGGTCGGTGGCGCTCGGCGGCGATACCGACGCCAAGGAGATGAAGCAGGTCCTCCGCCGGGAGTTCGACGGGCTCGGCTCCGCGGCGGGCGAGCTGAGCTTCGACAGCGGGCAGGGGGGCGCCTCGGGCAACCAGCTGGAGGTGGTCGTCCAGGCCGCCGACACCGACACCCTGAACCGGGCGGCCGACCAGGTCCGGGCCGCGATGGCGGGCACCCCCGGGGTCGAGGACGTCGCCACCAGCCTGGCCGACCGGGTGCCCCGGGTCGACGTCACCGTCGACCGGTTGGCCGCCGCCCGGGTGGGGCTCAGCGAGGCCGCGGTCGGGCAGTTGGTGTCGCAGGCGTACCGGGGCAGCCCGCTGGGCCGGGTGACCCTCGACGGTGGTCAGCAGGACGTCGTGCTGCGGACCACTGCCGTCCCGCCGCTGACCGAGGAGCAGTTGCGGGCGCTGCCGGTGGGCCCGGTCAAGCTCGACGACATCGCCGACGTCACCCGGGGTGAGGGACCGCAGCAGGTGACCCGGATCGACGGTGAGCGCAGCGTGTCGGTGACCGGTACGGCCACCGGCTCGAACCTCGGCGCGACCACCACCGAGCTCAAGAAGCGGCTGGACGACCTGGACGTGCCGGGGGCGACGATCGCCGTCGGCGGGGCGAGCGCCCAGCAGGAGGACGCCTTCGGTGACCTGGGCCTGGCTGTGCTGGCCGCGATCGCGATCGTCTTCCTGATCATGGTGGCGACGTTCCGGAGCATCACCCAGGCGCTGATCCTGCTGATCTCGATCCCGTTCGCGGCGACCGGCGCGATCGGTCTGCTGCTGGTCACCGGGACCCCGTTGGGCGTGCCGGCGCTGATCGGCGTGCTCATGCTGGTCGGCATCGTGGTGACCAACGCGATCGTGCTGTTGGACCTGGTCAACCAGTACCGGGCGCAGGGGATGGGCATCACCGAGGCGGTGGTCGAGGGCGGTCGGCGACGGCTGCGGCCGATCCTGATGACCGCTGTGGCCACCATCTTCGCGCTGCTACCGATGGCCCTCGGGCTGACCGGGGAGGGTGGCTTCATCTCCCAGCCGCTCGCGGTGGTGGTGATCGGTGGCCTGCTCAGCTCCACCCTGCTCACCCTGGTCCTGGTGCCGACCCTCTACACGATGGTGGAGCGCACCAAGGAGTCGCTTCGTGAGCGGCGGGCCGGCCGGCGGGGCAGCCCCACCGACGGCGACGAGCCGACCGGGAAGCCCGCCGACCGGGACGCCGAGGTGTCGGCCCCGGTGGGTGCCCCGGCCGCCGAGGCGTCGGCCGAGACGCCGGCCCGGCCGACGCCGTCGGCCGCGCTGGTGGACGGCACCGACCAGTTCGAGGTGCTGCGGCTGCCGAAGAGCCGCCGGTCACCGCTGCCGCCTGCCGAATAGCGCCTCGGGTCGCCTTCGGCGCGACAGTCGCGTCACGACGCGCCCCCGGTCCGGGGTCACCGGCCGGGGGCGCGTCCTCTTCGGTCCCGGGGGCGCCGGCCCGGCGCGCGTCGGGCCGGGCCGGTGACATCGCGTCGGGCCGGGCCGGTGACATCGCGTCGGGCCGGGCCGGTGACATCGCGTCGGGCCGGGCCCGGGACATCGGGCCGGCCGACGGGTACGGTCACCCTGTGTTCATCTACTTTCGGTCATCGTCGATCCACCCTGGGTGATGGCGCGGAGCGGGCCGGAGACGGCCGACCCGGGCGGCGGGCGGTGGGGCCGACGGCGGCTGCTGGGCGGCGGGGCGCTGCTGGTCGGGGGCGTCACGTTGGGCGCCGCCGGGATGTCGCAGGGGACGTGGCTCGCCGACCGGCACCTGCCGCTCTCCGCCGGCCCGGCCAGCGCCACGGTCGGCAACCGGCGACAGGACGTCGGCTCGGGTGGGCTCCAGGTGGTGTGGCACGTGCCGACCACCGAGCGACTGGTCGCGCTGACCTTCGACGACGGCCCGCTGCCCCGGTGGACGCCGACCGTACTGGACATCCTGGACCGGCACGCGGTGCCGGCGACATTCTTCCTGGTCGGCACACGGGTGCGTCGGCACGCCGACCTGATCCGGGGCCGGTTGACCCGGCACGAGGTGGGCAACCACAGCTGGCGGCACCGGGATCTGGCACGGCTGTCCGCCCCCGCCGTACACGACGACCTGCGCCGGTCGCACGAGGCCATCACCGAGGTCGCCGGGGTGCCGCCCCGGCTGGTCCGGCCCCCGTACGGGCACCTGGGCGGCGGGGTGCTGCACGCCGCCGTACGTCTCGACTACCGCGTCGTGCTCTGGTCGCTGCAGATGGTGGAGGGCGAGTTCCCGGACGACCCGGCCGGACACGCCCGGCGGATCGTGGCCGACGTCGTGCCCGGCACCATCCTGCTCGCCCACGACGCGGGGTCGGAGAACCGGCAGGTGGCGCTGCGCGGGCTGGACGCGATGATCAGCGGTCTGCGGGCCCGTGGCTACACCTTCGTCACGGTCTCCCGGCTGCTGAGCCGAACGGCAGTGCCGCGAGCCGGCGGGTAGGGTCCGGGTACGTGTCCTCTCCGCTCTCGGTCCTGGTCCGCAACCGGGACTTCCGCAACCTCTTCCTGGCCGAGCTGGTGGTCTTCGGTGCCGACTGGTTCGTCATGGTGCCGCTGCTGGTGCTGCTGCCGCAGTTGACAGGCAGTGGCGTCTGGGGTGCCCTGGTGCTGGCCCTGGACACCGGGGTGCTGGCGCTGCTGCTGCCGTACACCGGGACCATCGCCGACCGGTTCGACCGCCGGAAGGTCATGATGGCCGCGAACGGCGTGACGCTGCTCGGTGTGCTGCTGCTGCTCGGCGTCCGCGACGCCGGCACGGCCTGGCTGGCCATGGCGGCGATCACGCTGGTGGCGGTCGGCAAGGCGTTCTACTCGCCGTCGGCGCAGGCCGCCCTGCCCAATGTGCTCGACCCGGCCGACCTGGCCGCGGGCAACGCCGTGGCCGGGTCCGCCTGGGGGACGATGACCGTGGTCGGCGCGTCCCTCGGTGGGGTGTTGAGCGCGGCGGTCGGGCCGTACGCCTGCTTCTGGGTGGGTGCGGTCGGCCTGGTGCTGGCGGCGGGCCTGGCAGCGCTGATCCGCCGGCCGTTGCAGGCGGCCCGGGAGCCCGACCGGTCGACGCCGCGCACCTGGACGGCGATCCGCGAGGCGTTGGGCCACATCCGGCACCGGCCCCGGGTGCTGGCGCTGGTCACGGTGAAGTCGGCGGTGGGGCTGGGCAACGGAGTGTTGACCGTCTTCCCCTTGCTGGCCGCCCTCTACGGGGTGGGGCCGGTCGGCACCGGTCTGCTCTTCGCGGCGCGCGGGGCGGGGGCGCTGGTCGGGCCGATCCTGATGAGCCGGGTGTTGACCAACCGGGCCTGGCTGCTGCCCGGCCTGGCCCTGTCGATGTCCCTGTACGGGCTGGCCTACCTGGGCGCGGCGGTGACACCCTGGTTCCCGCTGGTGGTGGTGCTGGTCTTCGTGGCCCACTTCGGTGGCGGCAGCAACTGGGTGCTGTCGAACTTCGCCCTCCAGGGTGAGGTGCCCGACCGGCTGCGGGGCCGGGTGTTCGCCACCGACATGATGCTTGCCACCCTGGCGATCTCGGTCAGCCAGCTGGTGGTCGCCGGCGTGGTCGACCGGGTGGACGAGCGGGTGGTGCTCGCCGGCTGCGGCCTGGTCACCCTGGTGTACGCGGTCGGCTGGCGGATCGCCACCCGCCGGCTCTCGCTCACCGGCCCGGCCGCCGACCCGGACCCGCTGCCCGCTCGCTGAACCGCCGGACGCTGCTCAGTCGGGGCGGTCGACCTGCGGCGGGACGGTCGGCGGACTGTCGCTCCCGCCCCGGGCAGCGGCGGCCTGGCCCGGCACCGTCGGACCTGGGGCAGGGTGGCCGACGGCAGGGTGGCTGGTGGCCGGATGGCCGGCGGCGAATCCGGGTGGTGGGCCACCGGCGGCGCCGGTGGGTGTCCCGCCAGCCGGGGGCGTCCAGGTGCCCCACGGATGGCCGGGCGTGGGGGACGCGGCGCGGCCGACGAACACGGCGGCGACGACGAGGCCCAGGCCGACGGGGTAGCCGAGCCAGCCGACCACGCTGACGGTGAGGTTCCACAGCTCGAACTGCCGCATCCCGCCGGGGAGCGAGCGCGACCGGATCAGCTCCGGCAGGGCTGCCACCCAGGCGGTGCTGAGCAGTTCCAGCAACAGCAGTAGGGCGGCCCCGGCGAGCAGCAACGACCGGGCCCGACCGGGCAGCCGGCGGCGGGCGGTGGCGGCGACCACCAGGACGGCGAGCAGCGTCAGCAGCACGGGCAGGTGGCCCAGCAGCTGCACGAGTCGGTAACCGAACATCTCCATGTGGCCTCCCGGCCGGCGGTGGGGTCGGCGTCAGGCTAACCGAGGTGATCCAGTCCCACCGTCCGGGCGAGCAGGCGCGACGTCGGTCCCGGGCCCTAGCATGAGCCGGTGCCGACGACTTTCGCCTCCGGGCCGGTGCGGGTGCGGGTGCCCGCGACCAGTGCCAACCTGGGCCCCGGGTTCGACGCCTTCGGGCTGGCCCTCGCCCTGCACGACGACGTGGCCGCCGAGGTGACCCCGGCCGGTGTCCGGGTGGCGGTGACCGGCGAGGGCGCCGGCGAGCTGCCGCCGGACGACCGGCACCTGGTGGTGGTCGCCATGCGGGCCGCCTTCGACCAGCTCGGTGGGCAGCCGCCGGGGCTGGCGCTGGAATGCGTCAACCGGATTCCGCAGGCCCGTGGCCTGGGCTCCTCCTCGGCGGCGATCGTGGCCGGGGTGCTGCTGGCCCGCGCGCTGGTCACCGACGGCGGGCAGCGGCTCGACGACGACGCGGTGCTGCGGCTGGCCGCCGAGATCGAGGGCCATCCGGACAATGTCGCCCCCTGCCTGCTCGGCGGGTTCACCATCGCCTGGACCGAGCCGACCGGCGGCCGGGCGGTCTCGTTGCCGGTCGCCGCCGGGGTACGGCCCACTGTCTTCGTGCCGGCCGAGCGGGGGTTGACGGCCACCGCGCGGGCGGCGCTGCCGGCGACCGTGCCGCACGCGGACGCGGCCCTGAACGCGGGCCGGTCGGCGTTGCTGGTGCACGCGTTGACCGCCGAGCCTGCGTTGCTCCTGCCGGCCACCGTCGACCGGCTGCACCAGAATTACCGTGCGGCGGGAATGCCGGAGACTGCGGCCCTGGTCAGCGAGCTGCGTGCGGCCGGTGTGGCCGCTGTGGTCAGTGGGGCTGGCCCGACGGTGCTGGCGTTCGACGGGCCGCCCGACGGGTTAGTGCCGGGAACAGAATGGGAAGTCTGGCGGTTGCCGGTAGAGGTGCGCGGAGCGACGGTCGTACGGGGTAGACTGGGACACGCCGAGCGGGACCCTGTTGCCGCAGGTCGGAAGAGTTGATTACGCTCTAGACTCAGCACAGCCGCGAAAGCACGCGATCTCTCTGCGGGTCGGCGCACCCCGAAGCTCTCGGCGGTCAGCCCGTCACCCCTGCCAAAGGCCCACGCCGCACCGCAGTTTCCGCAGGTCGCCGCAGACGGCGAGACCTGCTCACCGACGTTGGTGAGTTGGGAAACCGCCCGGCTGCTGTGCCACAGACTCCCGCGACGCGTCATGCGAGGCGGGTGCACCGAGGCCGCCCGGCCACCTTGCTTGTCGATCCCGGGCAGTCCCGGCCTATCGAGGGAAGGAATCCATTGAGCGACACCACCGACGTGACGTCGGATGTTTCCAACGTCGCTGGCGATGCCACCACCGCCGCCCCCGCCCGCCGTCGGCGCAGCGGTACCGGTCTGTCGGCGATGCTGCTGCCGGAGCTGCAGAGCCTGGCCGCGTCGCTCGGCATCTCCGGGACCGCCCGCATGCGCAAGGGCGAGCTGATCAGCGCGATCTCCGAGCGGCAGCAGGGCGGCGCCGCGACCGGCACCCCTCGACCGCGGGCCGAGGTGGCTGCTGCGGCTGCCCCCGTCCGGGAGGAGGTGCGCGCCGAGGTGACCCCGGAGCGGGCCCCCGAGCCGGCGTCGGCGGCCCCTGCCGCCACCGGTGAGACCGAGGGTCGGACCCGGACCCGGCGCAGCCGGGCCAGCACCGCCGAGGCGCGGCCGGCTGCCGAGACGCGGACCGTCGAGAGCCGGACCGTCGAGAGCCGGACCGAGGAGGCGCCGGTCGAGACCGGTGAGCGTCCCGAGGCGCGCGGCGGTCGGGACCGTGGCGAGCGGGCCGGCGTCGACCGGGCCGAGCGCGGCGAGCGGGCCGGTAACGACCGGGCCGAGCGGGCGGGCAGTGACCGGGCCGAGCGGGCCGGTAACGACCGGGCCGAGCGGGCGGACAACGACCGGGCCGGCCGTACCGGTAGCGACCGCACGGGTAACGACCGTGGCGAGCGGGCCGGTAACGACCGGGCCGAGCGGGTGGGCAGCGACCGGGCCGATCGCAACGACCGGGGTGACCGCAACGACCGGGGTGACCGCAACGACCGAGGTGAGCGGGCGGACCGCAACGACCGGGGCGACCGCGGCAGCGATCGGGGTCAGCGCGACAGCCGCGACAACCGTGACGATCCGGACGACGACGGCGAGGGTGGCGGTCGGCGGGGCCGACGCAGCCGGTTCCGGGACCGTCGGCGTGGTCGGGGCGACCGGATCGAGGGCGGGACGGACAGCGGCGGCGGTCGCGAGCCGCAGGTCAGCGAGGACGACGTGCTGGTGCCGGTCGCCGGCATCATCGACGTGCTCGACAACTACGCCTTCGTCCGGACCACCGGCTACCTGGCCGGTCCGAACGACGTCTACGTCTCGATGTCGCAGATCAAGAAGCACGGCCTGCGCCGGGGTGACGCGATCACCGGCGCCGTCCGTGCCGCCCGGGACAGCGGCGGCAGTGGCGACCAGCGGCGGGACAAGTACAACCCGCTGGTCCGGCTGGACACCATCAACGGCATGGAGCCCGACGAGGCCCGTCGCCGTCCCGAGTTCTACAAGCTCACGCCGCTCTACCCGCAGGAACGGCTGCGGCTGGAGACCGAGCCGCACATCCTCACCACCCGGGTGATCGACCTGGTGATGCCCATCGGCAAGGGGCAGCGGGCGCTGATCGTGTCGCCGCCCAAGGCGGGCAAGACGATGGTGCTCCAGGCCATCGCGAACGCCATCACCCGGAACAACCCGGAGTGCCACCTGATGGTGGTGCTGGTGGACGAGCGGCCGGAAGAGGTCACCGACATGCAGCGGTCGGTGAAGGGCGAGGTCATCGCGGCCACGTTCGACCGTCCGCCGCAGGACCACACCACGATCGCCGAGTTGGCGATCGAGCGGGCCAAGCGCCTGGTCGAGCTGGGCCACGACGTGGTCGTACTGCTCGACTCGGTGACCCGGCTCGGTCGGTCGTACAACCTGGCGGCGCCGGCCTCCGGCCGGATCATGTCCGGTGGTATCGACTCCACGGCGCTCTACCCGCCGAAGCGGTTCCTGGGTGCGGCCCGCAACATCGAGAACGGCGGCTCGCTGACCATCCTCGCCACCGCGTTGGTGGAGACCGGGTCCATGGCGGACACGGTCATCTTCGAGGAGTTCAAGGGCACCGGCAACGCCGAGTTGAAGCTGGACCGGAAGATCGCCGACAAGCGGGTCTTCCCGGCGATCGACATCAACCCCTCCGGTACGCGCAAGGAGGAGGTCCTGTTCGCGCCGGAGGAATTGGCGATCATCCACAAGCTCCGCAAGGTGCTGCACTCGCTGGATTCGCAGGCGGCGCTGGATCTGCTGATCGACCGGCTCAAGCAGTCCCGCACCAACATCGAGTTCCTGATGCAGATCGCCAAGTCGACACCGGGGGAGTGACCCCACCCGGGTGAAGACCGCCACGAAGGGCACGGCCGCAGCGGCCGTGCCCTTCGTCGTACCCGGATTCGCACTGGCTGGGGATTGCTGCTGATGAACTTTTCCTTCGATGGGACTGGCAGCTCTTGAAAATTCTGTGCGTAGCCGGGTTGACTGGGGTAGGCGGGTTCGCGGGTTCGCGGTCGATCCGGCCGGGGCGTGCCCACCGGTGGGCGGCGGAGGAGGACCTGGGGAGGCGTCCGCCGCCCGGCCGCCCTATCGGGCGGGCTCCTGAACCTGGGGGAGGAGCCCGCCCGGTCCGGCCGGACCGGCTTCCGTCCCGCCGCCGACCCGGCCGGGCCGCGTCCGCCGACCCGGCCGGCCCCCGACCCCGCCGACGCGGGCCGCGCGCGGGGCCGGCAGGCCGGTCGAGGAATGTGGGCCGGGACGGCGGGAATGCGGCCCGGTGGGCAGGCGTTACCACTGCCGGACCGATCGTGCGGCCCGCTCGCCGGGTCGGCTCACGCCCATGGCACACTGGTCAATCGGCCACCGGTTCCGGTTCACGCCCGAGTCCGTCGCGCACCAGGCGGCGGGGGATCAGCGGCGACCCGGCGACCACCTGACGAAAGGACCGAGGCGACATGAAGCCCAACATCCACCCGGAGTACGTGACCACCGAGGTCAAGTGCTCCTGCGGCAGCTCCTTCACGACCCGCAGCACCGCCAAGGGCGGGACGATCAGCGTCGAGACCTGCAGCGCCTGCCACCCGTTCTACACCGGCAAGCAGCGCGTCCTCGACACCGCCGGCCGGGTCGCCAAGTTCCAGCAGAAGTACGCCAAGGTTCAGGCGAAGAAGGCCAAGTAGCTCCACCGACGACGCCCGCGTCCGGCCCCGTGCCGGACGCGGGCGTTCGTCCGTTCCGCCTACTTGCCACCTCCGTCCCCGGTTCTTCCGCGGGGAACCCGTCGAAGGAGTACACCCCGTATGAGCAGCGAGCGCCTGGCCGCCCTCCTCGACGAGTACGCCGAACTGGAGAAGCGGCTGGCCGACCCGGCCATCCACGCCGACCAGAACACCGCCCGCCGGGTCGGTCGCCGCTATGCCGAGCTGGTCCCGCTGCACAAGGCCGCGGGTGAGCTGGAACAGGCCCGTGCCGACCTGGTCGCGGCCCGGGAGCTGGCGGCCGAGGAGCCGGCCTTCGCCGAGGAGGCGGAGTCGATCGCGGTGACCGTGCCGGCGCTCGAGGAGCGGCTGGCCGAGCTGCTGATCCCGCGGGATCCGCACGACGCCAAGGACGTGATCATCGAGATCAAGGCCGGGGAGGGTGGCGAGGAGTCGGCGCTCTTCGCCGGTGACCTGCTGCGGATGTACACCCGGTACGCCGAGCGGCACGGCTGGCTGACCGAGGTGATCGACGCGCAGGACTCCGACCTCGGTGGGGTCAAGGACGTCTCGCTGGCGATCAAGACCAAGGGCGTGCCGGAGGGCGGCAACGGCGTCTGGTCCCGGCTCAAGTGGGAGGGCGGCGTGCACCGGGTCCAGCGGGTCCCGGTCACCGAGTCGCAGGGCCGCATCCACACCAGCGCGGCAGGCGTGCTGGTGCTGCCCGAGGCCGAGGACGTCGACGTCAGCATCGACCCGAACGAGCTGCGGATCGACGTGTTCCGCTCGTCCGGGCCGGGCGGGCAGTCGGTGAACACCACCGACTCGGCGGTACGGATCACCCACCTGCCGACCGGTGTGGTGGTCTCCTGCCAGAACGAGAAGTCCCAGCTGCAGAACCGCGAGCAGGCGATGCGCATCCTGCGGGCCCGGCTGCTGGCGGTGGCCCAGGAGCAGGCCGACGCCGCCGCCTCGGACGCCCGCAGGGCGCAGGTGCGCACCGTGGACCGCTCGGAGCGGATCCGCACCTACAACTACCCGCAGAACCGGATCACCGACCACCGGATCGGCTACACGGCGTACAACCTCGACCTGGCCCTCGCCGGGGAGCTGGACGGCGTCCTCGACGCCCTCACCGAGGCCGACCGCGCCGCCCGCCTCGCCGGCGACACCGAGCTGACCCGCCGCTGACCGACCCGCGACCCGGCCGGGTCAGCCGGCGCGGGAGCGGGTCTTGGCCCGCAGCATCTCCCGGTCGGCGATCTCGAACGCGGTGCCGAGGGCGTCGCGTACCGCGGTGCCGCCGCCGCTGCCGTCGACCTCGGCGAAGCCTATGCTGACCCCGACCGGCGTGCCGGGGACCAGCGACTCCCAGTCCTCGGTGCGCACGGCCGCGTCGATCCGGCGGGCCACCTCGGCCGCTTCGGTCATGCCGGCCCCGGAGAGCACCACCACGAACTCGTCGCCGCCGTAGCGGGCCACGAAGTCGCCGCGGCGCATCACCCGGTTGATCACTCCGGCGATCCGTTGCAGCACCAGGTCACCGGAGTGGTGGCCGTGGGTGGTGTTGACCGCCTTGAAGCCGTCCAGGTCGCAGACGCCGATCACCACCCGCTCGCCCCGGGACACCACCGAGCCGATGTGCCGCTCCAACTGACGCCGGTTGGCCAGCCCGGTCAGCGGGTCGGTCAGTGCCTCGCCCTCGTAGCGGGCCGCCTCCCGGCGCATCTCCTCGTGGTCGATCCGGGCCGCGATGCCGTCGATGTAGACGTCCCGCAACCGGTCGTTGCGCTGCCCGGCCAGCCGGAACGCCATCCGGTCGGCGCGGTGCGCGGCGGCGTGGTCGCCGGCCCGGGAGAAGGCGATGCTGCGCAGCCGGGACGGTTCCGCCGCGCCGAGCGTCTCGGCCGACACCCGGGCCGAGTCCAGTCGGGTGATCGCCTCGATCGGGCGTCCGTCGGCGACCGCCAGGCAGACGTGGCCGAGCTGGCGCATGTCCCGGGCCCGGGCGCTGTCCCCGCTGTGGTCGAGCAGCCGGGCCGGCTCCGGGCCGACCGGACCCGGGTCGCCGAGCGCCGCCCGGCGGACCGCCGCGTAGCCGTACGCGGCGAGGCTGCTCGGTCGAAGCCGGTCGGCCCGGCCGTCGGAGGCGAAGCGCGCCAGGTCGGCCGCGATGTCGCGGAGCACCCGCAGGCAGCCGTCGCTGTCGCCGTTGTGGTCCAGCGCGACGGCGTTGCGCAGTCGGATGCCCGGGGCGGCGAAGGTCTCCTCGGGGATGCCGGCGGCGGCACCGTGCTGGCGGGCCCGCTCGATCGCGCCGAGCGCATGGCCGTGGAAGCTGAGGTAGGAGTAGGCCATCGCCAGGTCGTGCCAGCCCCAGGCGGTGTCCCGGTCCCGGTCCTCCGCGGCGCCGAGCGCGCGGGCCGCCCGGACCAGGTGCATGACGCAGCGGTCCAGCGCGCCCTGGTGGTGCGCGGCGAGCGCGGCCAGTGCGTTGAGGTGCCCGTGCAGGTAGGGCTCGGGGAGGTCCCGGACGGCCCCGGAGGCCTCTTCGATGGCCCTGGTGAACTCGGCCGTCCGGCCGAGATTGATCAACGCGCAGAGCCGCTGCACCAGGGCGTCGGCCCTGGTGTACGGATCGGCGGTGGTGCGCAGCACCCGGTCGAGGACCCCGACCGCCTCGGCCGATCGGCTGGCCTCCTGGAGGTGGCGGGCATGCGTCAGGGAGTCAACCTGGTCATCGACCCGGTCGAGCCACCCCACCTGGCGAACCTCCTGTCGGTGCGCGTCCGGACCGTCGGCCTCGCCGCCGGGTCGACGCGGGGGCCCACACCCACTCGTGGCGCGGCCGACGACGCATCATGATTATGTCGTGACCTCACTTCCGCGCCACCCGTCCGAAGGGACAGAACGCGAGCGGCCCTCGCTCGTGGTGGCCCGCGCCGCCCGTACCCTCGCCGCCGCCGGGGTGGCGTCGGCCCGCGCCGAGGCGGAGCAGCTCGCCGCGTACGTGCTGGACGTGCCCCGGGGCCGGCTCGCCCTGGCCGACGGCTTCACCCCCGCCCAGCGGGCCCGCTACGACGCGCTGGTGGCCCGGCGGGCCGACCGCGAGCCGTTGCAGCACCTGACCGGCCGGGCCGGCTTCCGGCACCTGGAGCTGGCGGTGGGGCCGGGGGTCTTCGTGCCCCGCCCGGAGACGGAGCTGCTGGCCGGCTGGGGGATCGACCGGGCGTCGACCCGCCCGGACCCGGTGGTGGTCGACCTGTGCAGCGGCTCGGGGGCGATCGCGCTCGCGGTGGCCCAGGAGGTGCCGACGGCCCGGGTGGTGGCGGTGGAGCGGTCCCCCGCCGCGCTGACCTGGCTGCGGCGCAACGCCGCCGAGCGGGCCGCCGCCGGGGACCGGCCGGTCGAGGTGGTGGTCGCCGACGTCACCGACCCGGGGCTGCTCGCCGACCTGGTCGGCGCGGTGGACGTGCTGCTGTGCAACCCGCCGTACGTGCCGCGTACGGTCGCGGTTCCCCCGGAGGTGGCCGGGTACGACCCGGACGAGGCGGTCTTCGGCGGGGCGGACGGGCTGGCCGTGGTCCGCCCGGTGCTGCGCCGGGCGGCCGAGCTGCTGCGACCCGGCGGTGACCTGGGCGTCGAGCACGACGACACGCACGGCGCGGCGGTCCCGGCACTG
Organism: Micromonospora sp. DSM 43699; assembly: GCF_055517075.1. Lineage (NCBI taxonomy): Bacteria > Bacillati > Actinomycetota > Actinomycetes > Micromonosporales > Micromonosporaceae > Micromonospora > Micromonospora sp. DSM 43699. Next base: position 41,322 of record NZ_JBTMMT010000008.1, on the reverse strand, counting down.
CTCGCCGCGGACGGCCGGTACGCGGCGGTGCGGGCGCACCGGGACCTGGCCGGCCGGCCCCGTTTCGCCACCGCGTCCCGCGGGTCGGACGGCCCGCACGACGTCCGGACGTCGGCGTGGCAGACTGGCTCCTCGTGATGCTCTACGACTGTCGGTCGCCCGCCGACCGGGACCGCGGTGTCGCCGCGGCGATCGAGGCGGTCAAGAACGGCGAGCTGGTCGTTCTGCCCACCGACACGGTCTACGGGATCGGCGCGGACGCGTTCACCCCGTACGCGGTGCGGGCCCTCTCCGACGCGCGGGGTGGCAGCCAGGCGGCGCCGCCGGTGCTGATCGGCTCCCGGCACACCCTCGACGGCCTGGTCTTCTCGCTGCCCAAGGCGGCCCGTGACCTGGTGGAGGCGTTCTGGCCGGGGGCGTTGACCATCGTGGTGGAGCACTCGCCGAGCCTCGCCTGGGACCTGGGCGACGCCAGCGGGACGGTGGCGGTACGGATGCCGCTGCACCCGGTGGCGTTGGAGGTGCTGCGGGAGACCGGCCCGATGGCGGTGGCCTCGGCCAACAAGGTGGGCCAGCCGGCCGCGCTGACCGCCGAGGAGGCCCGCGACCAGCTCAGCTACTCGGTGCGCGTCTACCTGGATGCCGGCGCCTGCCCCGAGCCGGTGCCGAGCACCATCGTCGACCTGACCGGTGAGGTGCCCCGGCTGCTCCGGGTCGGCGCGATCGACCTGGACCAGCTCCGTGAGGTGGCACCGGACATCCTCGACGAGCGGGGAGCCTGAGTGCCGCCGTTCACCGTCCTGCACGTCTGCATGGGCAACATCTGCCGGTCCCCGATGGCCGAGCGGCTGCTGGTGCTCGCCGTCCGGGGGCGGCTGGGGCGGCTCGGTGTCGACCCGGCAGGCTCGGACGCGCTGCTGCACAGCCACAGCGCCGGCACCGGCGGCTGGCACGCGGGGGAGGAGATGAACCCGCCCGCCGCCCGGCAGGTGCTGGGCCGGGGTGGCGACGTCGAGGGTTTCGCCGCCCGCAAGCTCCGCTCCGACCTGATCGACGCCGCCGACCTCGTCCTCACCGCCACCGCCGACCAGCAGGAGTACGTGGTGGCGTTGCGCCCGGACGCCGCCGGGCGCACCTTCGTGCTGGGGGAGTTCGGCCGGCTGCTCGGCGCGGTGGACACCGCCGCCCTGCCGCCGGCACAGGCCACCCCCGATGCCGTGTACGCCCGGGGGGTGGCCCTGGTCGCGGCGGTCGACGCGGCGCGGCAGGGTGCGACTGCGCTGCACTCCGACGACCTGGACGATCCGTGGGGCCGGGGCGACCAGTGTTTCAGTCGGGTGGCCGACGAGATCGAGGAGACCGTGCACCCGCTCGCCTCGGCCCTGCTGCCCTGAGCTTGTTCCGGTCCTGATCCGGGTGCCGTTCTCCGGTGCCGTCCGGTCTGTCTCGTCCGGGTGACCGGGGCGGCGTGTCCCGTCCCGCGCGCCGTGTGTGCCGTGCGAGCTTTTTCCGTATTCGGGGAAAGATGAGAGTTCGGGCGGTTTTGCGGGTCATGCTGAACGGGTCCTGACGACTCCTGCGGGGAGTACTGATGATCCGGGCCCACCTCGACAAGGCGTTCACTGTGTTGATCGCCGGCGTGCTCGCCGGTCTGGTGCTGGCGGTGGCGGCCCTGCCGCTCGCCCTGGTGTTCGGCATCGGCTTCGGCGGGCTCGCATCCTCCTACGCCGAACTGCCCAACACCCTGCGCACCCCACCCACCGCCCAACGCTCCACCCTGTACGCCGCCGACGGCGTCACCCTGATCACCTCGTTCTACACCGAGGACCGGGTGGACGTGCCGTTGGTCAAGGTGGCCCCGGTGATGCGGCAGGCCATCGTGGCCGCCGAGGACGCCCGGTTCTACCAGCATCGGGGCGTCGACCTGCGGGGGGTGGTCCGGGCGTTCACCGTCAACCAGCGTGACGGCCGGGCCCGGCAGGGCGCCTCCACGCTGACCATGCAGTACGTCCGCAACGTGCTCAGCAACGATCCCCGGCTGACAAAGGAACAGCGGAAGAAGGCCACCGAGGTCAGCACCGCCCGCAAGCTCCAGGAGATGCGGTACGCCCTGGCGTTGGAGCGGGAGCTGACCAAGGACGAGATCCTCACCCGCTACCTCAACATCGCGTACTTCGGCGCCGGGGCGTACGGCATCGCCGCCGCGACCAAGCGGTACTTCTCCACCACCGCGGCCAACCTGACCCTGGACCAGGCGGCGCTGCTGGCCGGGCTGGTCCGCTCCCCGGACACCGACGACCCGATCAACGGCGACGCCGACGCGGCGCTGACCCGGCGGTCGTACGTGCTGGACCGGATGGTGGCGCTGGCCCAGGTGCCGGCGGCGGACGCGGCGGCGGCCCGGGACGCCCCGCTGGCGTTGCGCCCCAGCCGGACACCGAATGACTGCACCGCAGTGCCCGAGACTCGTAACGACTGGGGCTTCTTCTGCGACTGGTTCACCCAGTGGTGGAGCGACCAGCCGGCCTTCGGCGCCACCGCCGCCGAACGACAGGACACCCTGCGCCGGGGCGGTTTCCGGATCGTCTCCTCGCTCGACCCGGCCGTGCAGCGGGCCGCCGTACGCCAGGTGACCGACATCTACGCCGTCGACGATCCCCGGGCGGCACCCGCAGCGGTGGTCCAGCCGGGCACCGGCCGGGTGCTCGCCCTGGCGGTGAACCGCAACTACAGCGTGGCTCCGAACCCGGCCGGGCAGCAGAACTATCCGAACACGGTCAACCAGCTGATCGCCGGCGGCAACGGCATCGAGGGATACCAGGCCGGCTCGACGTTCAAGCTGTTCACCCTGTTGGCCGCCCTGGAGTCCGGGCTGCCGCTGGAGACCGGCTTCGTCGCGCCGAGCCGGATCGTGACCCGCTTCCCGACCGACGACCCCCGGGCCGGCTGCGGCGGGCGGTGGTGCCCGGCCAACGCCACCCCCGAGTGGATGGACGGCTACCGCACCATGTGGACCGGCTTCGGGCGCTCGGTGAACACCTACTTCGCCTGGCTCACCGAGAAGGTCGGCGCGGACCGGGTGGTGGAGATGGCCGAGCGGCTGGGCATCCGGTTCCGCGCCCCCGACGACGCCGCACTGGCCCGGCACAGCGCCCGCGACTGGGGGGCGTTCACCCTCGGCGTCTCCTCCACCACCCCGCTCGACCTGGCCAACGCGTACGCCACGGTGGCCGCCGAGGGGACCTGGTGCGCGCCGCTGCCTGTGGTGTCGATCACCGACAGCGCCGGGCACGAGGTGGCCGCGGGTCGGCCGGACTGCCGGCAGGTGATCGACACCGAGGTGGCCCGCGCCGCCGCCGACGCGGCCCGGTGCCCGGTCGGCGACCAGTCGATGTACCGCCGCTGCGACGGTGGCACGGCGGAGAAGCTCCGTCCGGGGCTGGGCCGTCCGGTGGCCGGCAAGACCGGCAGCTCGGAGCGGAACGAGACCGAGTCGGTGGTGGCCTTCACCCCGCAGCTCGCGGTCGCCCAGATCGCCGCCAACCCGGACGACCCGCGCGACGCCGTCGGTGCCGCCGTCCAGTCCCGGATGGTCGACGCGGTGGGCCGGATCCTCGCCGCCGCCCTGTCCGACACCCCCGTCCGGGACTTCGTCCCGCCCAACGAGTCCATCACCTACCGCCTCACCCCCACCCCCCGCACCGGCAACTGACCTCGTCCCGGGACGGGGGATCAGCGGGTCGGGGCGTGGTTGGCGATGTTGCGGGCCATGCCGCCGAAGACGACGGCGTGGAAGGGGGCCACCGAGAGCCAGTAGAGGTGGCCGGGCAGGCCGCGGGGGAGGAAGACGGCGCGTTGGACGTAGCGGGCGCGGCCCTCTCCGACCGGTTCGGCGCGCATCTCCAACCACGCCCGACCGGGTAGGCGCATCTCGGCACGCAACCGGAGCAGCTCACCCGGGACGATCTCCTCCACCCGCCAGAAGTCCAACGCCTCGCCGACCTGGAGGCGGTGCGGGTCACGGCGGCCCCGACGCAGTCCCACCCCGCCGACCAGCCGGTCCAGCCAGCCCCGGACGGACCAGGCGAGCGGGAACGAGTACCACCCGTGTTCACCGCCGACGCCCTCGATCACCCGCCAGAGCGCGGCCGGCGAGGCGTCGACCTCGCGTTCCCGGACGTCGGTGTAGACCGTGCCACCGGACCAGTGCGGGTCCGACGGCAGCGGCTCGGCCGGTGCGTCCGGGCCGCTCGCGTTCGACCAACGGGTCTCCACCTGGGCGTCGCGCACCATGGTCAGGGCCAGCGCGACGGCGTCGTCGAAGCCGGTCAGTCCGCCGGGCGGGTCGGGCAGCCACCGGGCGATGTCGTGTTCGTGCGCCACCGCCTCGTGGATCAGGCTCTCCACCAGCGGGCGGGCGATGGCGTTCGGCACCGGCGTGATCAGCCCCACCCAGTGCGAGGAGAGCGCCGGGGTCAGCGGGCGGACCGGCACGATGATCCGGCGGCGCAACCCGGCGACCCGGGCGTACCGCTGCATCATCTCCCGGAAGGTGAGCACGTCCGGGCCGCCGATGTCGAAGGCCCGGTCCACCTCGGCCGGCAGGGTGGCACAGCCGACCAGGTAGCGCAGCACGTCCCGGACGGCGATCGGCTGGATCCGGTTGCCGACCCAGCGGGGGGTGACCATGGCCGGCAGCCGCTCGGTGAGGTAGCGCAGCATCTCGAAGGAGGCCGACCCGGATCCGATGATCACGGCGGCCCGTAACACCACCGTGGGCACTCCGCCGGCCAGCAGGATCCGCGCCACCTCGGCCCGGGACCGCAGGTGCGGCGAGGGCACCTCGCCGCCCGCCGCCGGCTCCGGCCCACCCAGATAGACGATCCGGCGTACGCCGGCCGCGGCGGCGGCCGCGGCGAAGTGGGTGGCGGCCTCCCGGTCGGCCGCCTCGAAGTCGGCCTGCCCCAGCGAGTGCACCAGGTAGTACGCGACGTCGACGCCCTCGAAGGCGGCCGGCAGCGTCTCCGGTTTCCGCAGGTCCCCCTCGACCACCTCGGCGTGGGCGGCCCAGGGCACGTCGCGCAGTCGACCGGCCTTACGGGCCAGGCAGCGCACCTGGTGCCCCTCGGCCAGCAGTCGGGGCGCGAGCCGCCCACCGATGTACCCGGTGGCGCCGGTGACGAGGCATCTCACGGTCACCAGTGTGCGGCTCCGTAGACTCCTTCGCTGTGGAGAACGCGAAGCACACCTGGTGGGGGTCGGACGTCGAGCGGCTCGGCAGCGGCCTGACGGGCACCGGGTCGGTCGGCGGCTTCCCGGCGTACCCCCGTGGCTGAGCCCGGGGCGGGTACGGCGGCGACGGCCGACGACCGGGGTTGGCGGTTGCGCCACCTGCCTGTGCTGTTGGCCGCCTCGGCGGTGCTGGGGGCCCTCGCGGCGCTGGTCGGCGGGGTGACCGGCGGTGCGGACGCGGCGGTCGGCGCGGCGGCCGGGGTGGCGGTGACGGTGCTCAGCCACACCCTGACCACCGTGGTGCTGGCCCGGGCCGACGCGGTCAACCCGCAGCTGGTGCTCCCGCTCGGCCTGGGGCTGTACGCGGCCAAGTTCACCCTGCTGGGGGTGGTCATGGTGGCGGTGGCGTCGACCGGGTGGGACGGACTGGTTCCGCTCTGTGTCGGCATCGCCGCCGGCGTGGCGGTCTGGACCGGAGTGCACATCTGGTGGCTGACCAGGGTGCATTCCCGTCGATCGGTCGACTGACCGTCCCAATTGGTGGACACGCGCGCGACTGTCCGCGTTCGGTCATTCTCTGGTTGGCGGAAGGGGAGTAGCGTGCCCCCAGACGAAGGAGCCCGCCGGAAGCCCACACAACGAAGGTTGTGCGGGGGGTGAGGCACAGCCTCGTCTCCTCGGCTGATATCGTTCGCCCCGTCATGGCTGGTGACCGAACCCCCCAACCCACCGGCGGTCCGGACGACGTTCCGACCGGCGCCGGTCAGGGCTGGACCGCGCTCTCGTACCTCATCGGGGGCATGCTCGTCTGGGGTTTCATCGGCTGGCTGGTCGACCAGTGGCTCGACTCCGGCGGCATCGCCACCGGGATCGGTGTCGTGCTCGGCATGGCCGGGGGAATCATCCTGGTCGTCCGCCGGCTCGGCACGCCTACTTAGGAAGGGACGCGGTGTTCGGACAGGCGAACGTCCTGGCAGCGGGCCAGGCGGCATTCCCACCCAGCGTGGAGGACTTCTACCTGCCCAGCATCCTGCCCTGGGGTGCGCACGACTCGTACTGGTTCACCAAGGTCACGGCGATGGTCTGGATCGCGGTCGGCATCCTGATCATCTTCTTCCTGGCGACCTACCGGAAGCCGCAGCTGGTGCCGACGAAGAAGCAGTGGCTGGCCGAGTCGATCTACGGCTTCGTGCGGAACAACATCGCGATCGACATGATCGGGCACCGGGGGGTGCGGTTCGCGCCGTACTTCACCACGCTGTTCTGCTTCATCCTGCTGACCAACCTCTTCGCGATCGTGCCGTTCTTCCAGATCTCCCCGAACTCGCACATCGCCTTCCCGGCCTTCCTCGCCGTGATCAGCTACGTGATGTTCAACTACGTCGGCATCCGGCACCACGGCGTCGGCAAGTACTTCAAGCACGCGCTGATGCCGCCGGCACCCTGGTACATCCTGCCGCTGCTGGTCCCGATCGAGCTCTTCTCGACCTTCATCATCCGGCCGTTCTCGCTGGCCGTGCGTCTCTTCGCCAACATGTTCGCCGGCCACATGCTCCTGTTGGTCTTCACGCTCGGCGGCTTCGCGATGATCAGCGCCAACGCCTGGCTCGCGCCGGTCTCGGTGCTGTCCTGGGTGATGACCATCGCGCTCACCTTCCTCGAGTTCCTGGTGATCTGTCTGCAGGCGTACGTCTTCACGGTCCTCACCGCCAGCTACGTGCAGGGCGCGCTCGCCGACGAACACTGATCCACCCGGGCAGGGGCTCGTGAGCGAGCACTCGTCCACCGCACCAACCCGTTGTCGTCCCGCGTGAGAGTCACGCGAGATACCCAGGAGGAACCACACCCATGGACGCTAGCGTTCTCGCCGAGGTCACCGGCAGCACCGCCGCCATCGGCTACGGCCTCGCCGCCATCGGCCCGGGCATCGGCGTCGGCCTGGTCTTCGCCGCCTACATCCAGTCGACCGCCCGGCAGCCGGAGTCGTCCCGGATGACCCTGCCGTACGTCTGGATCGGCTTCGCCGTCATCGAGGCGCTCGCCCTGCTCGGCATCGCCTTCGGCTTCATCTGGTCCGGCGCCTGATCCCCCCTCTGACCGGGAGGTCTCTCATGTTCCTTCTCGCCGCAGAGGGTGGTGAGTCGACGCACAACCCGATCTTCCCGATCTGGCAGGAGATCGTGGTCGGTGGTGTCGCCTTCATCGTGCTCTGCATCGTGCTGATGAAGTTCGTCTTCCCCCGCATGGAGCAGACGTTCCAGGCCCGGGTCGACGCGATCGAGGGTGGCATCAAGCGCGCCGAGGCCGCCCAGGCCGAGGCCAACCAGCTCCTCGAGCAGTACCGCGCGCAGCTCGCCGAGGCGCGTACCGACGCCGCCAAGATCCGGGACGACGCACGGGCCGACGCGGAGGGCATCCGACAGGACATCCTCGGCAAGGCACGCGAGGAGTCCGACCGGATCATCGCGGCCGGCAAGGAGCAGCTCGCCGCCGAGCGGGCCACCATCGTGCGTGAGCTGCGCACCGAGGTCGGCACCATCGCGGTCGACCTGGCCAGCAAGATCGTCGGCGAGTCGCTGGCCGACGAGGCGCGCCGCAAGGGCACCGTGGACCGGTTCCTGAGCAACCTCGAGAGCACGGGGGCCCGCTGATGCAGGCCGCCAGCCGGGAGTCGTACGCGATCGCGGCCGAGCGCCTCGACGCGTACGTCCGCGGTGCGGAGCCGTCGGCGGTGGCCACCACCGCCGACGACATCCTCTCCGTCGCCGCCCTGCTGCGGGGCGAGCCGCGGCTGCGCCGGGCGCTGTCCGACCCGGCCCGCTCCGGCGACGACCGCGCCGGGCTGCTCGACGGCATCCTGGCCGGCAAGATCGGCGCGGACGCGCTCGGCCTGCTGACCGGCCTGGTCGCCGGCCGTTGGTCGACGCCGTCGGAGCTGCTCGACGGCACCGAGCGGCTCGGGGTGGAGGCGCTGCTGGCCAGCGCCGACTCCGCCGGCGACCTCGGTGAGGTCGAGGACGAGCTGTTCCGCTTCGGCCAGGTGGTCGCCGGTCAGTCCGCGCTCTCCGCGGCGCTCGCCGACCCGATCGCCCCGGCCGGGCAGCGGGCCGCGCTGGCCCGGGAGTTGCTCGACGGCAAGGCCCGCCCGGTCACCGTCCGCCTCGTCGAGGCGGCTCTCGGCGGGTTCGGGGGGCGCTCCTTCACCGGGGCACTCACCCGGCTGGTCGAGCTGGCCGCCGATCGGCGGGACCGCCAGGTCGCTTACGTGACCGTGGCTGCCCCGTTGAGCGAGGCCGACGAGCAACGGCTCGGTGCCCGCCTCTCCGCGATGTACGGTCGAGAGGTTTCCGTCAAGCAGACGGTCGACCCGGAGGTGCTCGGTGGGGTGAGCGTGCGGGTCGGTTCCGACCTGTACGACGGCACCGTCCTGCGCCGCCTCAACGAGACCCGCAACGCGCTCGTGAAGCGCTGACAAGCGGCCTCGCCGCCCTTTGATCGACGCCATTCGGACCGGTCGGTACTAGGTATCCCGGGCCCCTGAATTTTAAGGAAGCAGAGGATGGCCGAGCTGACCATCTCGACGGAGGAGATCCGCGGCGCCCTGGAGCGCTACGTCTCCTCCTACTCGACCGACGTCTCCCGCGAGGAGGTCGGCACCGTCGCCGACACCGGTGACGGCATCGCCCACGTCGAGGGGCTGCCCTCGACCATGACCAACGAGCTCCTGGAGTTCGAGGACGGCACGCTCGGCGTGGCGTTGAACCTCGACGTCCGGGAGATCGGCGTCGTCGTTCTCGGTGACTCCGCCAAGCTGGAGGAGGGGCAGCGCGTCAAGCGCACCGGCCGGGTGCTCTCCGTACCGGTCGGCGACGCCTTCCTCGGCCGCGTGGTCAACGCGCTCGGCCAGCCGATCGACGGCCTCGGCGACATCGCCGACGAGGGCTTCCGCGAGCTGGAGCTCCAGGCCCCGAACGTGATGTCCCGGCAGTCGGTCGACGAGCCGCTGCAGACCGGCATCAAGGCGATCGACGCGATGACCCCGATCGGTCGGGGCCAGCGGCAGCTGATCATCGGCGACCGGAAGACCGGCAAGACCACCGTCGCGCTGGACACCATCCTCAACCAGCGGGACAACTGGCGCTCCGGCGACCCGAAGAAGCAGGTCCGCTGCATCTACGTCGCCATCGGCCAGAAGGCCTCCACGATCGCCTCGATCAAGGGCATCCTGGAGGACGCGGGCGCGCTGGAGTACACCACCATCGTGGCCTCCCCGGCGTCCGACCCGGCCGGTTTCAAGTACCTCGCCCCGTACACCGGCTCGTCCATCGGGCAGCACTGGATGTACGGCGGCAAGCACGTCCTGATCGTCTTCGACGACCTGAGCAAGCAGGCCGAGGCGTACCGGGCCGTGTCGCTGCTGCTGCGTCGCCCGCCGGGCCGTGAGGCGTACCCGGGTGACGTCTTCTACCTGCACTCCCGCCTGCTGGAGCGCTGCGCGAAGCTCTCCGACGCGCTGGGTGGCGGCTCGATGACCGGCCTGCCGATCATCGAGACGAAGGCCAACGACATCTCGGCCTTCATCCCGACCAACGTCATCTCCATCACCGACGGCCAGATCTTCCTGGAGTCCGACCTGTTCAACCAGGGCGTCCGGCCGGCCATCAACGTCGGTACCTCGGTCTCCCGGGTCGGTGGCGCCGCGCAGATGAAGCCGATGAAGAAGGTCTCCGGCTCGCTGCGGCTCAACCTGGCCCAGTTCCGTGAGCTGGAGGCGTTCGCCGCCTTCGCCTCCGACCTGGACAAGGCCTCGCAGGCCCAGCTGAACCGGGGCTCCCGGCTGGTCGAGCTGCTCAAGCAGCCGAACTACTCGCCGTACCCGGTGCAGGAGCAGGTCGTCTCGGTCTGGTCCGGCGTCGAGGGCAAGCTGGACGACGTCCCGGTCGGCGAGGTCCGTCGCTTCGAGTCGGAGTTCCTCCAGTACCTGCGGCACAAGCACGAGGGCGTGCTGGCCTCGATCGCCGGTGGCAAGTGGGGCGACGACATCGCGTCCTCGCTCGACTCGGCCATCACCGAGTTCAAGCAGGTCTTCCTCGGCAAGGCCGACGAGCACCGGGTCAACGACGCGCCTGCCAAGCCGCTGGAGGGCGAGGCCGACCGCGAGACGGTCACCCGGTACGCCGGCGGCGACGCCGAGAAGCAGTAGGGCTGACTCATGGCGGCCCAGGTACGCGTTCTTCGTCAACGGATCCGTTCGGCGAAGGGGATGAAGAAGATCACCAAGGCGATGGAGCTCGTGGCGACGAGCCGCATCGCCAAGGCCCAGGCCCGGGTGACGGCGTCCCTGCCGTACGCCCAGGCGATCACCGGCGTGCTCACCGCGCTGGCCTCGAACGCCCGGATCGACCACCCGCTGCTCACCCCGCGCGAGCAGGTGCGGCGGGCGGGCGTCCTGCTGGTCACCTCCGACCGGGGCCTGGCCGGCGGGTACAGCTCCAACGCGATCAGGACCGCCGAGTCGCTGATCGCCCGGCTCACCGCCGACGGCAAGGAGCCGGTGCTCTACGTCATCGGGCGTAAGGGCCTGACGTTCTACCGGTTCCGCAACCGGGAGATCGCGGCGAACTGGACCGGCTTCTCGGAGCAGCCCACCTTCGCCGACGCCCGCGAGGTGGGTGAGACGCTGATCGCGGCGTTCACCGCCGGTGCGGACGACACCGACGGTGACGCCGGACCGGACGGGGTGCTCGGCATCGACGAGTTGCACATCGTCTACACCGAGTTCCACAGCCTGATGACGCAGAACCCGGTCACCAAGATCATCGGTCCGATGCAGGTCGAGGACCGGCCGCGCTCCGAGGGGCTGCTGCCGGCGTACGAGTTCGAGCCGGAGGCGGAGTCGCTGCTCGACGCGCTGTTGCCGAGGTACATCAACACGCGGATCTACGCGGCGTTGCTGGAGTCGGCGGCGAGCGAATCGGCGGCCCGTCGGCGGGCGATGAAGAGCGCCACCGACAACGCCGAAGACATGATCGAGAAGTACACGCGTGAGATGAACTCGGCCCGCCAGGCCGGGATCACCCAGGAGATCAGTGAGATCGTCGGCGGCGCGAACGCGCTGGCCGCGTCGGGAAGTGAAGTGTGATGACTGTATCCGCAGTTGCCGGGGGACCGGCAGAGACCAGGACGGCCACCGGTCGCGTGGTTCGGGTCATCGGCCCGGTCGTCGACGCCGAGTTCCCGCGCGACGCCATGCCGGCCCTGTTCAACGCCCTGCACGTCGAGGTGAACCTCTCCGGCGGTGAGAAGACGCTGACCCTGGAGGTCGCCCAGCACCTGGGTGACAACCTGATCCGCGCCATCTCCATGCAGCCGACCGACGGTCTGGTCCGGGGCGCCGAGGTCACCGACACCGGCTCGCCGATCACCGTCCCGGTGGGCGACGCGGTCAAGGGCCACGTCTTCAACGCCATCGGCGAGTGCCTCAACCTCACCGAGGGCGAGACGCTCGACGCGGACGACCGGTGGGGCATCCACCGCAAGGCCCCGGCCTTCGCGGACCTGGAGCCGAAGACCGAGATGCTGGAGACCGGCATCAAGGTCATCGACCTGCTCGCCCCGTACGTCAAGGGCGGCAAGATCGGCCTGTTCGGCGGCGCGGGCGTGGGCAAGACGGTGCTCATCCAGGAGATGATCACCCGTGTTGCCCGGAACTTCGGTGGTACCTCGGTCTTCGCCGGCGTGGGTGAGCGCACCCGTGAGGGCAACGACCTGATCGCCGAGATGACCGAGTCCGGCGTCATCGACAAGACCGCGCTGGTCTACGGCCAGATGGACGAGCCGCCGGGCACCCGGCTGCGGGTGGCGCTGTCCGCGCTGACCATGGCCGAGTACTTCCGGGACGTCAAGAAGCAGGAGGTGCTGCTCTTCATCGACAACATCTTCCGCTTCACCCAGGCCGGTTCCGAGGTCTCCACCCTGCTCGGCCGGATGCCGAGCGCGGTGGGTTACCAGCCGACCCTGGCCGACGAGATGGGCGAACTCCAGGAGCGGATCACCTCCGTCCGGGGCCAGGCCATCACCTCGCTCCAGGCGATCTACGTGCCCGCCGACGACTACACCGACCCGGCGCCGGCCACCACCTTCGCCCACCTGGACGCGACCACCAACCTGGAGCGGTCGATCTCCGACAAGGGCATCTACCCGGCCGTGGACCCGCTGGCGTCCTCGTCCCGGATCCTCGCCCCGGAGTTCGTCGGTGAGGAGCACTTCACGGTGGCGACCGAGGTCAAGCGCATCCTCCAGCGCTACAAGGACCTCCAGGACATCATCGCGATCCTCGGCATCGAGGAGCTCTCCGAGGAGGACAAGCTCACCGTCGGCCGGGCCCGCCGGATCGAGCGCTTCCTCTCGCAGAACACCTACGCCGCCGAGCAGTTCACCGGCGTGCCGGGCTCGACGGTCGCGATCGCCGAGACCATCGAGGCGTTCAAGAAGATCAGCGAGGGCGAGTACGACCACTTCCCCGAGCAGGCCTTCTTCATGTGCGGCGGTCTGGAGGACCTGGAGCGCAAGGCGAAGGAGCTGATGTCGGAGGGCTGAGCCCCCCCGACAGTCGTCGGCCGAGCCGCACGACAAGGCGTCCCACGAAGGCCACCCCGGTCGCACACCGGGGTGGCCTTCGGCCGTTACCGGCCTGGTGAGTGCGGTTGTCCGGTTGCCGGGGGAGCGGCCTGCGCGCGGGCACGGTACCGTTTTGCGTACGACGCTCACGAACGGGTGTCGATCCGGTGCAACTTTCGACGGTGGACGCCCGTCTTCTGTTCGTGGACGTGACGAATTCTCGTGACGGATCCTCGTGGCGCGACGAATGGAGCTGCTCGTGGGTAAGACCGGCAAGGGCGGCGGCAAGCCGTCCATCTGGTCGGGGGTGCCGCGCTGGGCCCGGGTGTGCACCGTCTTCGGGGTCGTGCTGATGATGCTCAGCGGCGCGGTCCTGGTGGGCTACGAGACGCTGCTGTCCCGCTACGAGGGCTCGGTGGGCAAGGCAGACCTCTTCGGCGACAAGGCGGCCGGGGCGCAGGAGCGCAAGAGCAACGTCAAGGGCCCGTTGAACATCCTGCTGGTGGGCATCGACCCGCGGGACGCGAAGACCCCGCCGCTGGCCGACTCGATCATGGTGCTGCACGTGCCCGAGTCGCTGGACCGGGCCTACATCTTCTCCGTCCCGCGCGATCTCTACGTCGACATCCCCAAGTTCGACAAGGCCGGCTACCGGGGCGGCTCCGGCAAGATCAACGGCGCGATGTCGCACGGCAGCATCGTCGAGGGCAAGAACCCCAGCGCCCCGCAGGGCTTCGAACTGCTCGCCAAGACCGTGCAGAAGGCGACCGGGATCGAGCGGTTCGACGCTGGCGCGATCATCAACTTCACCGGCTTCCAGAAGATCGTCGACGCGATGGGCGGCGTCGACATGTACATCGAGCGGGAGGTCAAGTCCGAGCACCGCGAGCCGAACGGCAAGCATCGCAAGGGCAACCCGTACGGCGAGGGCTACATCGGGCCGCAGGCGGTCTACAAGAAGGGCAACCAGCACCTCAGCGGCTGGCAGGCGCTCGACTACGTCCGGCAGCGGTACCCGAAGAACGGTGTCCCGGACGCCGACTACGGCCGGCAGCGGCACCAGCAGCAGTTCATCAAGGCGATGGTCGGCCAGGCGTTCAGCGCCGACGTGGTGACCAACCCGATCAAGCTGGACCGGGTGATCCGGGCCGCCGGTCAGTCGCTGACCTTCAACGGCCGGGGCAGCAGCGTGGTCGACTTCGCCATCGCGCTCAAGGGCATCCGCTCGGAGAACGTCGAGATGATCAAGCTGCCGGGGGAGGGGATCGGCACCGGCAACGGCTACCGGGGGGAGCGTTTGCTGCCCGCCGCCGACGACTTCTTCGCCGCCCTCGGCAACGAGCAGTTGGACGCCTTCCTGCTGGAGCATCCGGAGTTCCGCAACAAGGCCAAGTGATCCCCGCCCGGTGGCGGTGCCGCCCCACGGTGCCGCGACACGCCGGGTGGTGGTGCAGGTCTCGCCACCCGCGTTGGGGTGGCACCAGCGGCCGGACTAGACTTTCGACAATCCGTCGCCGCAGCAAGGAGACAGCGTGGCACAGCAGCTTCACGTCGACCTCGTAGCCGTCGAGGAGAAGGTCTGGTCCGGCGAGGCCGAGATGGTCGTCGCCCGTACGACCGAGGGTGAGCTGGGTGTGCTGCCTGGGCACGCGCCGCTGCTCGGTCAGCTGGCCGAGCCCAGCCAGGTCCGGATCAAGCAGGCCGGCGGCCAGCAGGTCGCCTTCGACATCACCGGCGGATTCCTGTCGGTCGGCGCCGAGAGCGTGACAGTGCTCGCCGAGAGTGCCACCCCGGCCACTCCGGCCCGCTGAACCCGCCCGCCGATGGAGATCGTCGAAGGGATCGGAATCGGCATCGCGGTGCTCCTGGTCGCGGTCCTGATCCTCTTCGTCCGGCGGGCGCTGGTCACCCGTAGCGGTGGCATCATCCGGCTGAGCGTCCGGGTCACCACAGTCCTGGATGGTCGGGGCTGGTCCCCGGGCTTCGCCCGGTTCGTCGGCGACCAGCTGCGCTGGTACCGGATGTTCAGCTTCGCCCTACGGCCCAAGCGGGTGCTCTCCCGCAAGGAGCTGGTGGTGGAGCGACGGCGGCTGCCCGAGGGGCAGGAACGGCTCTCCATGCCGTCCGACTGGGTGATCCTCCGCTGTACCAGTCGACACGCGCCGGTCGAGATCGCCATGGCGCGGTCGACGGTGACCGGTTTCTCCTCCTGGCTCGAGGCCGCCCCACCCGGGGCGGCCTCGCCACGTATGGCCTCCCAGGACTGGCCAGCCGCCTGACCCGTCGTCCGGTCAGTCGCCGGCCCGCAGCGGGCGACGACAGTGGTAGACCAGCGCCGGCGGCAGGTTCCCCCAGACCGTCCGGCCCACGGTGACCTCGTCGAACACCTGCTGCAGCAGACTGCGGAAGCGCCGGGCCGGCGGGGTCCACAGGGCGTGCCGGTAGGCGAACGTGGTGAAGACGCCCCCGTCGCCCAGCCCGGCCGCCACCGCATCCAGCACGCTGCGCTGCCGGCTCTCCCGGAACGCCGCCCACGGCAGGCCGCTGACCACCACGTCGGCGGACGGGTGCCGTCGTGCGGCCAGCAGACCGCCGAGCGCCGCCGCGTCGCCGAGCACCACCTCCACCGTCGGGTACCGCCGGGCCACCCGGGCCGCGAAACGCGGGTTGACCTCCAGCGCCAGGTGCTGCCCCCGGCCGCCGAGCCGACGCTGGATGGCCCGGGTGAACGCGCCGGTGCCCGGGCCCAGCTCGACCACCACCGGGTCGCCCGTGCCGGGCACCGCCGCGGTGATGTCGGCGGCCAACCCCGCGCCGCTGGGGGCCACCGCGCCCACGGTGAACGGATGCCGGGTGAACTGGCTCAGGAACGCCCACGAATCGCTCATGCCGCCGAGGCTAGGAACGACTGCCGGGTCGCCGGATCGCCCCGGTGGCCCGAGCACCGGCCACCCGGAGGAGGCCGGGCGGCCGGTGGGAGGACCGCCGTCCGACCGCTGCTCCGTAGGGTTGGCCGGGTGAGGGGCGGACGTACCTGGTGGCCGGAGCTGCTGCTCGGGCTGGTCGCGGCCGGGCTGGGCCTGGCCAGCGGGCTGAATAGCCTGACCCCGGAGGTCACCGACCGGGGCGTCAACGTGGCGCTCGCCGTGATCGCCGGGCTGGCGCTGGTGGGGGTACGCCGGTGGCCCGGCCCGGTGCTGGTGCTGGAGAGCGCGCTGATGCTGGCCGCAGTCCAGTTCGCGCCGTTCGGCACGGGTACCCCGCTGTTGTGCGCCGCGGCGGCGCTGGGGTTCGTCGCGTACCGGGCGGGCTGGCCGGCCACCGGCGCGGCCTTCGCGCTGTTCCTCGCGGTGGTGATCTACACGGTGCTCGACTCGGGCCCGCCGGACGCGCTGGTCGGCGGCCCGGGCCTGCTCCGGTTGGCCATGCTTGTCGGTTCCTCGGCCGCGCCGGTCGCCTTCGGCCGTTACCTGCGGGGGCTGCGCAACGCGGCGGTGGTGGCCGAGGAACGGGCCCGGGACGCCGAGTCGCGGCAGGAGATGCAGACCCGGGCCGCCCGGCTCGCCGAACGCGCCAGCATCGCCCGGGACCTGCACGACATCGTCGCGCACCACGTCGCGGCGATCGCCCTCCAGGCCGGGGCCGCCCAGTACGCCACCCGGCGGACCGGGCGGGTGGACGAGGCCGTCACGGCGCTCGGCGAACTGCGGTCCACCGCCGGACGGGTGCTGGACGAGCTACGCGAGCTGTTGGAGGTGCTGCGCGATCCGGAGGCGATCGAGGGTGGCGCGCCGATGGTCGAGCCCGAGCAGATCATCACCGAGGCGCAACAGTTGGTCCGGGCCGCTGGCCTGGCGGTGCAGGTCACCGTCGACGACCGGGCGGCCAGCACCCCGCTCGTGGTGCGCACCACCGCCGCCCGGGTGATCCAGGAGGGCCTGACCAACAGCCTCAAGCACGCCGGTCCGGGTGCGACCGCCAGCGTGGTCGTCCGGTCGGAGCCGTTCGGGCTGCTGGTCGAGGTGCGCGACAGCGGCCCGGAGCACCCCCGGCCCGGCCCGGCGCTACCCTCGTCCGGGCACGGACTGGCCGGGATGCGGGAGCGGGTGGGGCTGTTGGGTGGCACCCTGACCGCCGGCCCGACCCATGCCGGCGGGTGGCAGCTGCTGGCTCGGCTGCCGGTACGGGGGGTTTCGTGATCCGGGTGCTCGTGGTGGACGACCAGGCGCTGGTCCGGGCGGGGGTGGGCCTGCTGTTGCGCACGGCCGGTGGTTTCGAGATCGTCGGCGAGGCGGGAGACGGCCACGAGGCGGTCCGCCTCACCGAACGGCTGCGCCCCGACATCGTCCTGATGGACCTTCGGATGCCGCGGATGGACGGCATCGAGGCGACCCGCCGGATCCTCGCCCGGCAACCGGGGGTCCGGGTGGTGGTGCTGACCACCTTCGCCGACGACGCCGACGTCTACGGCGCGCTGGGTGCCGGGGCGATCGGCTACCTGGTGAAGGACGGCGTGCCCGAGGAACTGATCGACGCGGTGAGTCGGGCGGCCCGGGGGGAGGCGCTTGTGGCACCGCCGGTGCTGGCCCGGATCGTCCGTCGGGCGATCGCCGCCCACGACCACGAGCTGCGGCCGGAGACCAGCGCGCCGCAGCCCGGGTTGCAGCTGCTCAGCCCCCGGGAGCGGGAGGTGCTGGCGTTGGTCGGCACCGGCCTGTCCAATGCGGAGATCGGTGCCCGGCTGCACCTGGGGGTCACCACGGTCAAGACCCATGTCTCGGCGGCCATGGAGAAGCTGGACCTGCGCAACCGGGTGCAGGCGGCGGTGGTGGCGCACCGGCTCGGCCTGGTGGACGACGACTTCAACCCGGTGCCCACCCCGGGAACGCCCTAGGGGCACGACCGGCCACCCGGAGGACCCGGCCCGGCCGGCGGGAGGACCGGTGGGGCCGGCTGGCTGCCGCACGCTTGCCGACATGACCTTCGTGGACTCCCTGCTGGACCGCCTCGGCACCCTGCCGCCCGGATTCGTCCTGCTGACCGCGGCGGCGGTCCTCGCCGCCGAGGTGGGCCTGCTGCTCGGGCTGGTGCTGCCGGCGGCGACCACGATGCTGACCGTCGGGCTGCTGGCGAGGGCCGGTCGGCTGGACCTCGGCACGGCCCTCGCCGTCACCACCCTCGCTGCCTTCGCCGGGGATCAGCTCGGCTACCTGGAAGGTCGGCTGTTCGGACCCCGGCTGCGCGGCGGCCGGCTGGGCCGGTGGGTCGGCGAGCACCGGTGGCGGCGGGCTGAGGCGCTGATCGTCGCCCGGGGCGGGACGGCGGTGCTGCTCGGCCGGTGGACCGCCTTCGTCCGTACCCTGGTGCCCCGGGTGGCCGGCGCGGCCGGGCTGCCGTACGCCCGGTTCGTGTTCTTCGACGGGGTCGCGGTGCTGGTCTGGGTGCCCGGCACGGTGCTGCTCGGCTGGGCGGCCGGCGCGGCGTCCACGGGGCTGCCGACCGCTGTCGGCGGCGCGGTGGTCGTGGTGGTCGTGGTCGCGTTGACCGTACGCCGGGCCCAGGCGCGGCGTCGGCGGGCACCGGTCCGGCCCTGCGCCGGGGCGGTCCGGCCCGGTCGATCACCGAGGTGCCGGGTGCCCGGTTCCCGACGGCCGGGTGCCGGACGGAGCGCCCCGACCCGCCGGGGCGCACTGGACCGGTCCTGACCCCGTGTACCTCGGCCGGCGTCCTGACCCGTGGCCCGGCTCTCGGCGGTGCCGGTCAGTCGGTTCCGGCGACCAGTTCCACCTCGTAGCCCTGCCCGTCGGTGAGGTAGCCGGCATAGCTGTCCGGGCCGCCGGCGTGCGGGTGGCGGTCGGCGAACAGCAGCGTCCAGCCGTGGGCCGGTGCGGCGGCCACCAGCCGGTCCACCGCGTGCGGCGGACCGGCGTGGAAGGCCAGGTGGTTGAGGCCCGGAGCGAGCCGGTCGTGGACCCGTCCGGCCAGCGCCGGGGACTCCTCCAGGACCAGGTACGTCGGGCCGTGCCGCCAGGACCGGCCGGCGGACCAGTCCTGGTACGGCGTCCAGCCGAGCTCACCGAGCAGCCAGCCCCAGCTCCGCTTCGCGGCCTCCAGATCGGGTACCCAGACCTCGACGTGGTGCAGCGCGCCCGTGCTCAGCGCTTGCCGCCCGGCACCCATAGCACATCGCCGCCCGGATTGGCCGTCCTTGACAGGATGAACAGCAGGTCGGACAGGCGGTTGAGATACTTGGCCGGAAGGGAGCTGGTGCGATCCGGATCGTGGGCGACCAGGGCCCAGGCCGCCCGTTCGGCGCGCCGGGCGATCGTCCGTGCCACGTGCAGCAGCGCCGCGCCTGCGGTGCCGCCGGGGAGGATGAAGGAGTCGAGCTTGCTCAGACGCCCGTTGTACTCGTCGCACCAGCCTTCGAGGCGTTCGACGTACTCCTCGGTGACCCGCAGCGGTGGGTACGCCGGGTCCGGCTCGACGGGGGTGGCCAGGTCGGCGCCGACGTCGAACATGTCGTTCTGGATCGACTCCAGCACGGCCCGCAGCTCGTCGTCGAGCTGCCCCAGGGCGAGCGCCACACCGAGCGCGGCGTTGCACTCGTCGACGTCCGCGTACGCGGCGATCCGTGGATCGGTCTTCGGCACCTGCTCGTTGTTGCTCAGCCTGGTCATGCCGGCGTCGCCGGCCTTGGTGTAGATGCGCGTGAGGTGGACGGCCATGACGCACAGCCTACGGATACCGGACCTGACCATCCCGGCCCGGCCGGACCCGGCCGGCTGGCCGGCGGGGGTGGGGCCGGGTGACGCCGGTGACCCGGCGGTCGACGACGTCGACGTCATCCGGGTCGGCGGGGACGCCCGGCTGGCCGGCACGGTGCACGTCGTCGGGGCGAAGAACTCGGCGTTGAAGCTGATGGCGGCGGCACTGCTGGCACCGGGGCGGACGGTGATCACGAACGTGCCCCGGATCACCGACATCGCCATCATGGGGGAGGTGCTGCGTCGGCTCGGTTGCGTGGTCAGCTTCGATACGGACGACCCGGTGGACCCGATGGTGGCGTACGGCGGGCAGGCCCGGTCCCGGTCGGTCGTCATCGACGTACCCGAGCAGCCCGGCGCGGACGCCGACTACGACCTGGTCCGCCGGCTGCGGGCGTCGATCTGCGTGCTCGGCCCGCTGCTGGCCCGCCGGGGGTACGTGCGGGTGGCCCACCCGGGCGGCGACGCCATCGGCTCGCGGGGCCTGGACATGCACATCGCCGGGCTGGCCCGGATGGGCGCGGACGTCTCCGGTGAGCACGGTTTCGTCATCGCCGCGGCCCCGGGCGGCCTGCGGGGAGCCGAGATCGTGCTGGACTTCCCGAGCGTGGGCGCCACCGAGAACCTGGTGATGGCGGCGGTGCTGGCCCGGGGTGTGACGACGATCGACAACGCGGCCCGGGAGCCGGAGATCGTCGACCTCTGCACCATGCTCAACCGGATGGGCGCCCGGATCTCCGGTTGCGGCAGCTCCACCCTGCGCATCGTCGGGGTGCCCGCGCTGAGGCCGGTGCGGCACGCCACGGTGGGGGACCGGATCGTGGCCGGCACCTGGGCGTTCGGCGCGGCGATGACCCGGGGGGACGTGACGGTCACCGGGATCGACCCGGCCTGCCTGGAGGTCGCGCTGGACAAGCTGGTGTCGGCCGGAGCGCTGGTCGAGACCCGGGGTGACGCCTTCCGGGTACGCGCCGACGACCGGCCCGCCGCCGTCGACGTGGTCACCCTGCCGTACCCGGGGTTCGCCACCGATCTGCTGCCGATGGCGATCGGGCTGGCGGCGGTGAGCGACGGCGCGTCGCTGATCACCGAGAACATCTTCGACGGCCGCTTCATGTTCGCCAACGAGATGACCCGTCTCGGTGCGGACATCAAGACCGACGGCCATCACGCCGTGGTGCGGGGCCGGGACCGGCTCTCCGGTGCACCGGTACGCGCCACCGACATCCGGGCCGGCGCCGGGCTGATCATCGCGGGGCTCTGCGCGGACGGGGTCACCGAGGTCTCCCACGTGCACCACGTCGACCGGGGCTACCCGGACTTCGTGGCCGACCTGCGGGCGCTCGGCGTGGAGGTGGAGCGCGGTACCGCCCCGGAGGCTCCCGACCTGACCATCTGATCCGCGCCGTCTGACCCGCGCCGGTGCCGGTGGCTTAGTGGTCGTTCAGGCCCGCCTACTAGGGTGCTGGCAGACACTCAATCGCAGCGAGGGAGAAGCAGATGGCGGGTCGACTCGCGGTCGTCGGGGCCGGGCTGATGGGCTCCGGCATCGCCCAGGTGGCGGCGCAGGCGGGCTGGCAGGTGACGCTGCGGGACGTGGACGACGCAGCCACCGCCCGGGGCCTGGCCGGGATCCGGAAGTCGCTGGCGAAGTTCGCCGAGAAGGGCAAGATCGACCCGTCCGAGGTCGAGGCGACCTTGGCCCGGATCACCCCGACCACCGAACTGGAGGCGGCGGCCGACGCGGACGTGGTGGTCGAGGCGGTCTTCGAGAAGATCGAGATCAAGCACGAGGTGTTCCGCGCGCTGGACAGGATCTGCCGGGCCGACGCGGTGCTGGCGACAAACACCTCGGCCATCCCGGTGACCCAGATCGCCGTGGTCACCGAGCGGCCGGAGTCGGTCGTCGGCACCCACTTCTTCTCCCCGGTGCCGATGATGAAGCTCTGCGAGCTGGTCCGCGGCTACAAGACAAGCGACGCCACCATCGCCACGGCGAAGGCGTTCGCCGAGGAGATCGGCAAGACGGTGGTGGTGGTCAACCGGGACATCGCCGGCTTCGTCACCACCCGGCTGATCTGCGCTCTGGCCATGGAGGCGGTCAGGCTGGTCGAGTCCGGGGTGATGTCGGCCGAGGACCTGGACACCGCCTGCAAGCTGGGCTTCGGTCACGCGATGGGTCCGCTGGCCACTGTCGACCTGACCGGCGTGGACGTCCTGCTGAACGCCACGAAGAACATCTACACCGACACCGCCGACGAGAAGTTCTTCCCGCCGGAGCTGCTCCAGCGGATGGCGACCGCAGGCGACCTGGGCCGCAAGACCGGCCAGGGCTTCTACTCCTACTGAGCCGACCCGGCCGGCGTAGCCCGGTCGTAATGTCGCCGATACTGCGGTATCCGCACCAGCGGATACCGCAGTATCGGCGCAACTGTGTCGATCACGTCCCGCCCCGGCCCCGCCCGGCGCGGCGTGGGGCCGGCGGGACGCCGGGGGCGGCGGGTCAGCCGTCGCGCTTGGTGGTCCAGCGGAAGGTGGTCAGGCAGAGGACCAGGCCGATCACGCACCACAGCGCCAGGACCAGGGCGACCCGGCCCAGCTCGAAGGAGCCGCCGGGTTCCTGGGCGCCGAAGCTCGCCGGCAGGAAGACCGCGCGCAGCCCCTGGCACATCCACTTGAGCGGGAACAGCGCGGCCACCTGCTGCATCCAGGTGGGCAGGTCGGTGAAGACGAAGAACACCCCGGAGATGAACTGGAGCACCAGGGAGACCGGGGTGACCACCGCCGAGCCGCTGCGCGCGGTGCGGGCCAGCGACGAGATGGCGATCCCGCACAGGGTGCAGGCGGTCACCCCGAGCACGGCGACCCAACCGAAGGTGAACCACTTCCCGGCGGTGGCCGGCAGGTCGAGGTCGAACAGCGCCACGGCGACCGCCAGCAGCAGCGCGGTCTCGGCGATGCCGATCGCCACCACCATGATCACTTTGCCGGCGAACCAGACCCACTTTGGCATCGGGGTGCCCCGGTAGCGCTTGAGCACGCCCCGGTCCCGCTCGATCGGGATCCAGATGCCGAGGTTCTGGAAGCTCACCGTCATCAGGCCGGTGGCGATCATGCCGGTGATGAAGTACTGGGTGAACTTCACCCCGCCGCCGATCGTCCCGTCGAAGATCGACGCGAAGATCAGGATCATGATGATCGGGAAGCCCATCGTGAAGACGACGGACTCCCTGCTGCGCAGGAACTGGGTGATCTCCAGCCGACCCTGGCGCAGGGCGAGCGCCCCCGGCCCGATCCGTCGGCCGCCACTGGTGGGGACCGGGGTCGCCGGCCTCGTGCTGGTCGTCATCAGTGTCCGATCATGCTCAGGTAGACGTCTTCCAGGGTCGGCCGGGTCACCGTGAGACCGGGCACCTCACCGCCGTATCGCGCGGCCAGCTCCGCCACCAGCGCCGTCGGCGTCGCACTCTGCGCCGACTCCGGCGTCCCGTCCGGGGTACGCCAGGAGACTGTCGCCAGGGCGTCCTGCCGGTTGCCGAGCCGGTCGGGTGGGGCCACCTCTACCAGCCGGCCGGCGGCGATCACCCCGACCCGGTCGGCAAGCGACTCGGCCTCGTCCAGGTAGTGGGTGGTGAGCACGATGGTGGTGCCGGCGGCGGCGAGGTCCCGGATCAGCTCCCAGAACTCGCGCCGGGCCTCCGGGTCGAAGCCGGTGGTGGGCTCGTCGAGGAAGAGCAGCTCGGGGCGGCCGATGATGCCCAGCGCCACGTCGAGCCGGCGCTTCTGTCCGCCGGAGAGGGTGTGCGTGCGGGCCCTCGCCTTGGCCCCCAGCCCGACCCGCTCGACGACCTTGTCCGGGTCGTCCGCGTCGGGATAGAAGCCGGAGAAGTGCCTGACCACCTCGCGGACGGTCAGCTCGTCGAACTCGCCGGTGCCCTGGAGCACGATGCCGACCCGGGACCGCCAGTCGGCCGCTGGCCGGGCCGGGTCGTTGCCGAGCACGTTGACCTCGCCGGCGTCGCGCTGCCGGTAGCCCTCCAGGATCTCCACGGTGGTGGTCTTGCCCGCGCCGTTGGGGCCGAGCAGGGCGAACACCTCGCCCCGGCGGACGTCCAGGTCCACCCCCGCCACCGCGACGTTGTCGCCGTACGCCTTGCGCAGTCCCCGTACGGAGATCGCGAGCTCGTCATCCATGACGTCCAGTGTGCGACCAGGCCGACCTGGGCGGCAGCGGGGGGTGTGGTGGTGTGGTGTCGTCGGCGGCGGGGGTGGTCAGCGGCTCTGGTAGGTCATGCAGTCGGCGAGGTCGTTGTCCGGGCCGACGGTGATCGCCGGGGCGTGACACTCCAGCTCCGCGTTGTGCCGGCAGTCGGCCCGGCTGCACGCGCCGACCTGGGCGACGAGCTGGTCGAGGCCGCCGCGGATCGGTGACTCCACGAACGTGTGGCAGTGGGCGTGGTCGCTGCTGCCGATGGTGATGGCGAACGCGTGGCAGTCGTTGGTGTGGTTGTAGGCGCAGGACGAGGCCGCGCACTCCTGAACCCGGGGCATTTCCATCGCTGTGGTCATGACAACCTCCCTTTCGGCGTATATGCCGCAATCTTAGGCATCTGGTCAGCGGACGCGTGGGGTTCCGCCGAGGATCGCCCGGTTCGGAGCCAGCGCCGCCGCCCGGCGGTGCTCCGACGTCGCCGGGCGAGTCCCGAAGACTGCGGCGTACCCCCGAGTGCGCCGAGATCGCGGAATGTCCCGGATGTCAGCGGATGTCCCGGGCGGTCGGATCGGTGCGGGCGGTCCCGGCCCGGGTGCCCCGGATCGGGGTGGTCCGGGGTGGGCGTCCGGTGACCGGGGACACCCTGGCGGCGGAATCCCGGCCGGCCCGCAGTCGTTACACCCACCGTACGACCGCAGCAGCACCCCGCCCGGCCAGCCCGGAGGTGGGCAGCGCCCCGGAATGACGTGGGGCCCCCGGTCGTTACACATGGTTCCGGCGCGAGCGGCAAGGCCCGCCGGAGACCTATGGACTTCCCCCGTATGAGCGCCTCGTCGTGGTGCTTACGCCCCCGCCCACCGGCTGCGTCCGGTGGTCCGGTCCCCCGATCGGCCGGGTGGCGTCGACCCCCTCGAAGGAGCATCCCCCATGAAGACCACCATCCTGCGCAAGAGCGTTCTCGGTATCGCCGGTCTGGCCGTCGCCGGTGGCCTCGCCGCCGGCCCGCTGAACCACGGCACGGCCGAGTCGACCGGCACCGACCACACCGTGGCCGTGGTGCAGGCCGACAAGCCGGCGGTGGACAAGGGCAAGCTGATCCCGCACGGTGTGCAGGGCGACCAGTCCCGCATCGACCTGGACGACGAGCAGACCGCCAACGTCAGGGCGATCATCGCCGCGACCAAGAAGTCGGGCCTGGACGAGCGGGCCGCGGTCATCTCCATCGCCACCGCCCTCCAGGAGTCCAAGCTGGAGAACCTGGGCCACCTGGGCGACCGCAACGACCACGACTCGCAGGGCCTGTTCCAGCAGCGCCCGTCGTCCGGCTGGGGCACGGTCGAGCAGATCACCGACCCCGAGTACGCCACCACCGCGTTCCTCAAGGGCCTCAAGCAGGTCGACGGCTGGCAGGACATGCCGCTGACCAAGGCCGCCCAGACCGTCCAGGTCTCGGCCTACCCCGACCACTACGCCCAGTGGGAGCAGCAGGCCGCCGACCTCGTCGCCGAGCACTGGAACAGCTGACCCACCCGCACCCGCACATGACGCCGTTGGCCGGCACCCCGCCCGGGGTGCCGGCCATCGACGTGCGCGGGGGGTGGGTCAGACCCGGTAGCCGGCGGCGCGTGCCGCCTCGCGTTCCTGGCGGCGGCCCCGGCGTCGCCGTAGGAACCAGACCACGAACGCCACCATGCCCAGCAGGAACGCCAGCACCAGCACCGGCAGGATGATCGCCACCAGGGACATCAGCACGCTCGTCGCGTCCTCGGCGGTGCTGGCCACCGGGGCGCCGAAGCCCGCCGTGGTCGCGTTGACCACCGGCCGGGCCGCCGCCTTGAACAGGTGCACCCCGAGCGCGATGGCGACACCGGCGGCCACCGGCACCCACTGGTGGGAGGTGAAGAACCCGCCCGGGTCGCTCACCGTCACCGTCTCGGAGCCCGACCCGGCGCCGAAGGCGAGGCCGCCGGCGGTGGGGCGGACCACCGTCTGCACGACGTCGTTGACGTGGTCGACCACCGGCACCTTGTCGGCGACGACCTCGACCGCGAGCAGCGCCGCGAGGATCGCCAGGACCCAACCGTTGCCGAGCCACTGCCAGCCGCTCGGCAGGTCGATCAGGCCGGTGTAGCGGGCGAGCAGGCCCATGGTGAGCAGGGGAATGTAGGCGTTGAGGCCCGCCGAGGCGGCGAGGCCGGTACCGGTGAGGACTTCGAGCACCATCTCAGCATCGCACCGGCGCGCCAGTGCCGCTCGACGGTGACCGACCGGTCCTCGGCTACCCTCGTCGGGTGCGTCTGGTGATTGCGAAGTGCTCGGTGGACTACGTCGGACGGCTCTCGGCGCACCTGCCGCTGGCCACCCGCCTGCTCATGGTCAAGGCGGACGGGTCGGTGTCGATCCACGCCGACGACCGGGCGTACAAACCGTTGAACTGGATGAGCCCGCCCTGTCGGCTGGAGGAGGCCCCCGGCGTGTGGCGGGTGGTCAACAAGGCCGGCGAGGAGCTGCGGATCAACCTGGCGGAGATCTTCCAGGACACCTCGTACGAGCTGGGGGTCGACCCGGGGCTGCGCAAGGACGGCGTCGAGGCGCACCTGCAGGAGCTGCTGGCCGCCAACCCGGAGACCCTCGGGACCGGCTTCACCCTGGTCCGGCGCGAGTACATGACCGCGATCGGCCCGGTCGACCTGCTCTGCCGGGACGCCAACTCCGGTGCGGTCGCCGTCGAGGTCAAGCGGCGTGGCGACATCGACGGGGTCGAGCAGCTCACCCGCTACCTCGAACTGATGAACCGGGACCCGCTGCTCGCCCCGGTGACCGGCGTCTTCGCCGCCCAGGAGATCAAGCCGCAGGCCCGGGTCCTCGCCACCGACCGGGGCATCCGCTGCGTGGTAGTCGACTACGACCGGCTGCGCGGCATCGTGCGCGACGAGCTGACCCTCTTCTGACCGGTCGTCGGCGCGCTGTGGCATTCCGCCCGCGTCGGCGCGCTGTGGCATTCCGCCCACGTCGGCGTTCCGCAGTGCGGGCGGGGTCAGCGTCGGCCGTAGAGCGCCTTGGTGACCTTGACGAGGCGGGCCACGTCGGTCGGGGTCCGCTCGAAGGTCATCGAGGGCAGCAGCGACCGGGCCCGTCGCCTGGTGATCGACTTGGCCCGGCCGAACTCGCGCAGCCCGTCCTCGCCGTGGATCCGGCCGAAGCCCGAGTCGCCCACCCCGCCGAACGGCAGCGTGGACATGCCGGCGAAGGTCAGCGCCGAGTTGACCGAGGCCATCCCCGAGCGCAGTCGCCGGGCGATGGCCACCGCGTCACGCCGGCCGAAGACCGAACCACCCAGGCCGTACGGCAGGGCGTTGGCCCGGCGTACGGCCTCGTCGGCGTCGGCGACCCGGCTGATGGTCACGGTCGGCCCGAAGGTCTCCTCGCGGATGGCCGAGGCGGACTCGGGGACGTCCACCAGTACGGTCGGGTGCACGTACGGCGGCTGTACGGCGGCCGGACCACCGAGCACCGCCCGCCCTCCGGCGGCGATGGCGTCCTCGATGTGCCGACGGATCACGTCGAGCTGGCTCGGCATGGTGATCGGACCGAGGTCGGCCCCGTCCGCGCCGACGGTCAGCCGTTCGGCGCGGGCGACCACCTTGCCGACGAACTCGTCGTGGACCGACGCCACCGCGTAGACCCGTTCGATGCCGATGCAGGTCTGACCGGCGTTGGTGAGCGCGCCCCAGACGCACGCCTCGGCGGCGGCGTCCAGGTCGGCGTCGGCGGCCACGATCATCGCGTCCTTGCCGCCGGCCTCCAACAGCACCGGGGTCAGCGACTCGGCGCAGGCCGCCATCACCTTGCGGGCGGTCGCCGTGGAGCCGGTGAAGGCCAGCTTGTCCACGCCCGAGCGGCACAGGGCCGCGCCGACGTCGCCCAGGCCGTGCACCGCCGTGAACACCTGCTGCTCCGGCACCACCTCGGCGAACGTGTCGACCAGCCACTGGCCGACCACCGGGGTGTACTCGCTGGGCTTGAGGACGACCGCGTTGCCGGCGGCCAGCGCGTACGCGGCGGAGCCGATCGGGGTGAAGACGGGATAGTTCCACGGGCCGATCACCCCGACCACGCCGTGCGGTTGGTATTCCAGGTGGCCGGAGAACTCGGCGAGGATCAGCCGGGAACGGACCCGGCGCGGCCCCAGCACCCGGCGGGCGTTGCGGGCCGCCCAGTCGATGTGTTCGATGGCGGTGAGGACCTCGACGACCCCGTCGCCGACCGGCTTGCCGCCCTCGACGTGGATCAGCTCGGCCAGCTCCTCGATCCGCTGGGCGAGCAGCGCCCGCCAGCGCAGCAGCCGGGTGCGGCGACCGTCGAAGCCGAGCCCGGCCCACCACTGCCCGGCCGTCCGGGCGCGGGCGACCGCGCGCTCCACCTCCTCGGTGGTGGCGACCGGCAGGCTGCCGGCCTCGGCGCCGGTGGCCGGGCTGGTCGAGATCAGCCGACCCTCGGAGATGACCGGGACACCCGGGACCTGCACAGCCGTCATGGCGGAAGTCTAGACCCGGAAGCTACCGGCTGGTAGTTGTGAGCCTTGTTCGGCTACGACTCCCGGTCGCCGCCTGTTCGGTGGACGGTGGATGTCCGGCAGGGGTCGCGGAGATGACCGGGTGGGTGGTGAGCTGATCACACGGAGCTGGCAGGCTGACCGTGGGGCGACGGTGGGTGGGGAGCTGACTGTCCATGCAGGATCATCCGGAACTGATGCCGCTGTTGACGGTTGCCGGCGGGCCGATGCGGGGAGCGAGCTTCCGCGTCCGGCCCCAACCGCAGGTGATCGGCCGGGCGCCGACCGCCGACATCGCGGTGGCCGACGCGCACCTGAGTCGGCGGCACGCCGAGGTGCGGCTGACCGAGGGCGGGGTGGTCCTGGCCGACCTGGGGTCGACCAACGGCACCTGGCTCAACGACCGGCGGATCACCGACGCCGAGCCGCTCACCGACGGCGACGTGATCCGGCTGGGCCGTACCGAACTGCGTTACTTCGACCCGGGGTTGGCCACCACCGACCCGGTCGGTCTGCGCTTCACCGGCGGCACCGGTGGCCGTCGGGACCACCGGCCGACGCTGCCGCTGCCACCGCGCGCCCCCGGCCCGACCGACGCCCTACCCGCCGCTTCCATCCGGAGCGGCGTCGACGCCTGACGGCGCGGCTGCCCCGGATGGGGTCACCGGCTCCGGCCCCACCCCGCCCCGTGGCTCAAGATCGTGCTCGATCAATGTTGTAGTGGCAACCTCCAGCTACGAGGCCACTACAACATTGATGTTGCGGGCGGCCCGGTGGGCCGGGTGTGGCGCGGGGCGCGGGGAGGTGGCCCATGGACCCGACCGGCCTGCCGTGGCAGCATGCCGCGGATGGAGATCGCGCAGCGCACCGTGACCGCGAACGGCATCACCCAGCACATCCGGGTGGCCGGGCCACCGGACGGGACGCCGGTGCTGCTGGTGCACGGCAACGGCTCGTCGTCGGCCTTCTGGGTGCCACTGCTGCGCCGTCTGCCGGCGACGCTGCGGGTGGTCGCCCCGGACCTGCGCGGCTACGGGGGTACGCAGACCGCCCCGGTCGACGCCCGCCGGGGCCTGGCCGACTTCGCCGACGACGTGGCCGCCCTGCTCGACACCCCGGGACTGTTCGCCGTCGGGGCGCGTCCGGTGGTGGTCGGGCACTCCCTCGGCGGGGGAGTGGCGATGCGGTTGCTCGTCGACCGACCCGACCGGGTGGGCGCGCTGTTGCTGGAGGCGCCGGTCTCCCCGTACGGCTTCGGGGGGACCCGGGATCTCGCCGGCACCCCGACCACCCCCGACTTCGCCGGCACCGGGGCGGGCACCGCCAACGCCGACTTCGTGGCCCGGCTCGCCGCCGGTGACCGGGGGGTGGACGCCTCGACCTCCCCCCGCGCCGTGCTGCGGGCCGGCTACGTGGCGGACCCGGCCTGCCTGGTCGAGGACGAGGAACTGTTGCTCGACAGCCTGCTCTCCACCGCCACCGGCGACGACAACTACCCAGGCACCGCCGTGCCCTCGCCGCACTGGCCGGGCGTCGCGGCCGGCGACCGGGGGGTGCTCAACGCGCTGGCCCCGGCCCACTTCCGGATCGCCGACGAGCTGGTCGCCGTCGCGGTCAAGCCGCCGGTGACCTGGGTACGCGGTGAGGCCGACGTGATCGTCTCCGACACCTCGCTGTTCGACCTGCCGTACCTGGGCTCGTTGGGGGTGGTGCCCGGGTGGCCGGGTGAGCAGGCGTGCCCACCACAGCCGATGATCGGCCAGACCCGGGCGGTGCTGGAACGGTACGCCGCCGCCGGGGGCAGCTACCGGGAGGTGGCCCTGCCGGACTGCGGGCACAGCCCGCACCTGGAGCGACCCGCCGAGTTCGTCGCCGAGCTGTTGGCCCTGATCGGGGCGGTCGCCGCGCCCTGACCGGGCCGACGGCCGCGCGTCCCTGGCCGATGGTTCCGCCTGCCGGGCCGACCCGGTGGCCCGAGGGGGAGCGGCAGGCGTCGGCCCCGGGGCGGGGGAGCGGCCGGGCCGGATGCCGCTGCGGGGTGCGGCAAATCCCGCCCGCGTCGCGACGGCGTGCCGCCGCGTGGCAGACTCCGGCGGATAACCTTAGCGTTCGTTCATGTCGGCGACGGCGGAGTCAACCAGGGAGGCCGGTCGTGGCGCGGGAGTTCACCAGGGTGGGCGTGGTGGGGCTGGGCACCATGGGTGTCGGCATCGTCGAGGTGTTCGCCCGCAACGGCGTCGACGTCGTCGCGGTGGAGATCTCCGAGGACGCCCTGGCACGTGGCCGGGCCACCCTCGCCCGGTCGACCGACCGGGCGATGGCGAAGGGCAGGCTGGCCGAGGCCGACCGGGACGTCCTGCACTCCCGGGTCGACTTCCAGGTCGGGCTGGCCGCGCTGCACTCGGTGGACCTGGTGGTCGAGGCGGTCCCCGAGCGCCTCGACCTGAAGCAGCGGCTCTTCGCCGAGCTGGACCGGGTCTGCCGGCCCGACACCGTGCTGGCCACCAACACCTCGTCGCTGAGTGTCACCGACATCTCGGTCGCCACCAACCGACCCCAGCAGGTCGTCGGCCTGCACTTCTTCAACCCGGCACCGGTGATGAAGCTGGTCGAGGTGGTCCGCACCGTGGTCACCGCCGCCGACGTGGTCGACGACGTCGAGGCGCTCTGCGCCCGGCTCGGCAAGGTGGCCGTCACGATCGGTGACCGGGCCGGCTTCATCGCCAACGCCCTGCTGTTCGGCTACCTCAACCACGCGGTGAGCCTGTTCGAGGCCCGGTACGTCACCCGGGAGGACGTCGACGCGGCGATGAAGCTCGGTTGCGGCCTGCCGATGGGTCCGCTCGCCCTGCTGGACCTGATCGGCCTGGACACCTCGTACGAGATCCTGAACACGATGTACCGGCGCGGCGGGCGGGACCGTCGGCACGCCCCGGCGCCGTTGATCAAGCAGATGGTCACCGCGGGGCTGCTCGGTCGCAAGTCCGGACGCGGCTTCTACACCTACGAGAAGCCGGGCTCGCCGAAGGTCGTACCCGACGAGCTGACCCCGACCGCCACCCCGTCCGACGCCGACGCCGCAGGTGAGTTCACCAGGGTCGGCGTCGGGAGCGCGAGGAGTGAGCTTGCGAGCCCCGCAGTCGTGACCAGGGTCGGCGTCGGGAGCGCGAGGAGTGAGCTTGCGAGCCCCGCAGTCGTGACCAGGGTCGGCGTCGGGAGCGCGAGGAGTGAGCTTGCGAGCCCCGCAGTCGTGACCAGGGTCGGCATCATCGGTACGGGGGTGATGGCGAGCGGTCTCGTCGGGGTCTTCGCGCGGGCCGGCTACCAGGTGGTGCCGGTGAGCGGGGGCGCGGAGCCGTCCGCCGGGATCGCCGAGGCGGTCCGGACCTTGCTCGACGAGGAGGTCACCCGCGGTGACCTCGACCGGGCCGACCGGGACGCCGCCCTGGCCCGGATCACCTGGTCGGCCACGCTGGAGCAGCTCGTCGACGTCGACCTGGTGGTCGAGGCGGTGGTCGATGAGCTGAGCGTCAAGCGGGCGCTGTTCGCCAGCCTCGACGAGATCTGCAAGCCTGGAGTGCTGCTCGCCACCACCACCTCCGCGCTGCCGGTGATCGAGGTGGCGATGGCCACCGCACGCCCCGCCGACGTACTCGGCCTGCACTTCGTCGGCCCGACGCCGGTGCGACCGCTGGTCGAGGTGGTCCGCACCGTCCGTACCTCGGCGGAGGCCACCGCCACGGCCCGCGCGGTCTGCGCCGCGCTCGGCAGGACCGCCGTGGTCTGCGACGACCGGGCCGGGTTCGTGGTCGACGCATTGCTGTTGCCGTACCTGAACGACGCGGTGAAGATGGTGGAGGCCGGCTACGCCACCGCCGACGACATCGACCACGCGATGACGCTCGGCTGCGGTTACCCGACGGGCCCGTTCGCGCTGCTCGACGCGATCGGCCTGGACGTGGCGCTGGCCGCCCAGCGGGCGCTCTACCGGGAGCAGCGCGAGCCGGGCCTAGCCCCCGCGCCGCTGCTGGAACACCTGGTCACCGCCGGCTACCTGGGCCGTGGGACCGGCAGGGGTTTCCGCGAGCACACCCGACGCTGATCCGGGTCAACGGCGGACGCCCGTGACGGCGTCTGACGGGTGTGACCTTCGAGGAGTACGTCAGCAGCCGGGGGCCGGCGCTCGTCCGGCTGGCCCGGCTGCTGACCGGCGACCCGCACCGGGCGGAAGACCTCACCCAGGACGTGCTGGCCCGGGCGTACGTGCACTGGCGGCGGATCGTCCGCACCGACCGTCCCGACGTGTACGTACGCCGGATGCTTGTCAACGCCCAGATCCTGGACTGCTCACCGGTCACCGTCCGCACCCACGCGATGCGGGCGCTCACCCACCTCCGGGAGCGCCTCGGCGTCCCCTCGACGAACGGGAGCCGGCCGTGACCGACCTGGACCAGCGGATCAGCGACACCCTGCGGGAGCGGGCCGAGGGGGCGGTGGACACCGACGGGCTGACCGTCCGGGCGATGGCCGGCGGACGGGCCCGCCGTCGTCGTCGGCGGGTCGGGGTGGGTGTCGCGCTGGGCCTGGTGGCGGTGCTCGGCGTCGGCACGGTCACCGGCCTGCCGGGTGACGGCCGGGAGCAGCCGGCGGCCGTGACGGTTGCCGCGCCTCCCCTGGTCGAGGGGGTTTCCGGGGCGACCACCCGCCCCGACCTGGTGGGTACCGATCCCGAGCTGTTGCACTTCGGTGTCGACCCGGCGCGGGCCCGGCTGCTCACCTGGGGCATCCGCAGGGGCGTCGAGGGGGGCCGGCTGGAGCTGCCCGGCGGGCGGGTGGTCGCAGTGGACCTCGGCACCGACGTGGCCGCCGTCGAGGACACGTTCCACGACGGGACGACCTACCCGGAGCGGCCCGCCACCGCCGTCGACTTCGACGGGCGGGTACGCCGGGTGCCGCCGCGCGACCCGGGCGGGCAGCCGGGCTGGTTCCTGCGCTGGCAGCCGGTGCCCGGCCTGTACGCCCGGGTACACACCGCCGCCGCCGTCGCCGACGACGGTGCCCTCCGCGCGGCGGTGGCCGCGCTGCGGCTGGACGAGGCGCACCGATGCGCCTCCCCGCTCCGGTTGACCACCCTGCCCCCCGACAGCCGGCTGGACAGTTGCCAGGTCGACGTCGCCGAGTTCCCGGCCATGCTGGACGTGCTCCTGGTCGTCACCGGGTCGGCGGACCGGCGGCTCGAAGTGCAGCTGGAGTACCGCAGCGGGATCGTCGGCCGCCGTACCGAGGGGAACCGGACGATCAACGGCAGAGCCGCCTACCTGTATCCGCAGTTGAGCCGGTTGGAGCTGCTCGGGCTGGAGAAGGCCCACCTGACGGCCCTTTTCGGCTGGCCGTCCCGGGGCTTCACCGAGGCGGACGCGGCGACGGTGCTCGGCGGGGCGGTGGTGGCGGACGACCTCACCCGGCCGGACACCTGGAACTGACCGTAACCTTGGCAAGGTGAGCCCCCGTCGCAACCGTCCCCGCCGCGAGGACACCGCCCACTTGGACGCCGACCGTGCCCGCCACGGCGTGGAATCGGTGCAGCAGTGGCGCGACGGCGAGTGGCAGGTACGCGGGATCAGCGGCGGCGCGTCGGTCAAGACGTACCGCTGCCCCGGGTGTGACCAGGAGATCCGCCCCGGGGTGGCGCACCTGGTGGCCTGGCCCGCCGACGGCACGGGTGATCTCACCGACCGGCGGCACTGGCACAGCGGCTGCTGGCGGGCCCGCGACCGTCGGGGCCCGAACCTGCTGCGCGGCCGGGGCGCCCCCCGCTACGGCTGACCGGTTCCGGTGGGTGCCGTGCTGTGGCTGACCGATCCGGCGGGTGCGCCGCGTGTGGCCGACCGATCCGGCGGGCGCCTCCCGTTACGGCTGACCGATCCGGCGGGTGCGCCCGCGCTGGGGCTCCCGGGACCAGCCGGCGCGCTGCCGAGTGGGCGATCTGGGTCACCCCGGTTCCGCCCCGGGCGGGCGGGCGCGGCGACTTCGCGTCAGACTTGGGCGGTGAGCACACCGATCCGCGCGTCGTCGATCCTGCCCGGCCACCGGGAGGACATCGAGCTGCACACCGCCGACGGCCTACGGCTCGTCGGCGAACTGGCCCGCCCGGTCGACCGGGCGCCGGCGGGCACCCTGGTCTGCCTGCACCCGTTGCCCACCCACGGCGGGATGATGGACAGCCACGTCTTCCGCAAGGCGGCCTGGCGGCTGCCCGCCCTGGCCGACCTGGCGGTGCTCCGGTTCAACACCAGGGGCACCAGCAGCGTGCGGGGCACCAGCGAGGGGGCCTTCGACAACGCGGTGGCCGAGCGCTTCGACGTCGCCGCCGCGATCGAGTACGCCGAGTTCCACGAGCTGCCGAACATCTGGCTGGTCGGCTGGTCGTTCGGCACCGACCTGACCCTCAAGTTCGGCTGTGACCCGGCGGTGGCCGGGGCGATCCTGCTCTCCCCGCCGCTGCGTTTCTCGAACCCGGGGGACCTGGCCGTCTGGGCGGAGTCGGGCCGGCCGTTGACCGCGCTGGTGCCCGAGTTCGACGACTACCTGCGCCCCGATGAGGCCCGGGAACGCTTCGCGGCGGTGCCGCAGGCCGAGGTGGTCGGCGTGCCGGGGGCCAAGCACCTCTGGGTGGGCGACGCCGAGCGGGTGCTCGACGAGATCGTCCGGCGGGTGAACCCGGCGGTGCCGCTACCGTTGCCGACCAGCTGGGACGGCCCGATGGAGACCGGCGACGTCAGCGCGTACGCCGACCGTACGGTGGCCGCCTTCGCCGACACCCCCGTTCCCGGCCCCACCACCGCCTGAGCCCAACCCGGCGCGTGTCTCGCGTCAGCTCCCGTGCCCGGCTCCGGCTCCGGCGCCTGGCTCCGGCTGCGCGCACCGCCTCTCGCCCGTGTCCCGCCCACCCGCTTCGCCCGCCCACCCGCTTCGCCTGCCCGCTTCGCCCACCCGCGCGACGCGGTTCAAGATCGTGCTCGATCCATGTTGTCAACACCGTTGCGTTAGGTGGAACGGATGTTCGTCAACCACCGCTGCCTCGCCGATCATGGAGTTGTGGTGGGTAACAGAACGCCCGTAAAGCCCCCAAGGTCGGCACCACCACTCCATGATCGCCAAGCGGGCCCACCCCGCTCCCCGATCGGGCACTTTCTGTCAGGTTGACCAGCCGCCCATGGCGTTAACGCAACGGTGTTGTCCATGTTGTAGGGGCCTCCCGGCTGGAGGATGCCACTACAACATGGTTGTTGTGGGTGGTGTCCGGGGTTCCCGGTGGGCCGGGTGTGGGTTGTCCGTGCGGGGGCGTGGGAGCGTGGGGGTGTGGGGTGGTCAGCGGCGTTCCTGGCGGGGGAGGACCACCTCGCGCAGGATCAGCTGGAGGGCGGCGACCACCGGGATGGCGATCAACGCGCCGACCACCCCCATCAGCGCCACCCCGAGCAGTGCGGCGAGCAGTGCGGCCACCTCGTTGACCTCCACCGAACGCCGCATGATCTTGGGGTAGATGAGGTAGTTCTCCACCTGCTGGTAGAGCACGAAGAAGACCACGCAGGCGATGCCGATCGGCAGCCCGGTGGCGAACCCGACCAGACTGACGATCACCGCGCCGAGGGTGGCGCCGATCTGCGGGATCAGGTCGGTCACCGCCACCACCACGGCCAGCGCGAACGCGTAGGGCAGCTCGACGACCAGCGCGAAGACGAAGGTGGTCGTACCGGCCAGCACCGCGATGCTCAGCGCCCCCACCATGTACGCGCCGACCTTGGTCAGGATCTCGTCGCCGATCAGACTGACCCGTTGCCGGCGCGACCTCGGCACCAGTGCGTACCCGAGGTCGCGCAGCTTGTCGAAGTAGGCCAGGAAGTAGATCGTCAGCACCAGCACGGTGAGCACCCGGAAGATGGTGCCGAAGATCAACTGGGCGCCGCCGAGAACTCCGCCGAGTGCCCGGCCGACGGTGTCCGCGTTCGCCAACTCCTGCACCCGTTGCATCACGTCGTACCGCACCACGAGATCGTTGACGGCGCGGTTGCGGCGCAACTCCTCGACGTAGCTGGGTAGCTGGTCGATGAACTGGCCGGTCTGGGTCACCACCGGCGGCACCAGCGCCACCAACCCGGCGACGATCAGCAGCATCAGAATCAGCACCACCACCGTCACGGCCAGGCCGTGTGGCAACCCCCAGCGGCGCAGCCGGACCACCGCCGGATTGAGCCCCACCGCCAGGAAGAGCGCGATCACCACCAGGACCAGGATTCCGCCCGCGTTGCGAATCCCCAGAAACACGGTGTACGCCAGCAGCACGCCGAGCGCGCCGGTGAAGCCGACCAGGAAGCTGCTGCGGCGCAGTGGTCGACCGGGCCGACCGAAGCGCCCCGAGCCGGTGGCGACCGGATCGGCGGGCCGGTGTTCCCCCGGGTCGCCGTCCGCCTCCGTGTCCACCGACCCGGCGTTCTCCGTGCCGGTGACGGCAGCGCCCGATCGGGTCGGGGCGGCGCTCGTCGATCCGGCCGGGGCGGTGGAGGTCGTGGCCGGGTTGCCGTCGTCCGCCTGGGTCGGGGCGGTGGAGGTGGCGGCCGGGTTGCCGCTGTCCGCCTGGGTCGGGGCGGTCGACTCGGCGGTCCGCTCCGCGACCGGCTCCGTCCCGGGCCGGGCCGCCGGTACGCCCCGAGGGGCGCTGTCCCGGGTCACGTCGTCGCGTGCCGGGCCGTGCTGTGCCACCGAACCTCCCCGTGCTGCACCTGGACTGCCGCTGGCAGGTCCAGTCCTACTCCGGCACCGCGCACCCTGCCCGGCCCCTGTTCATCTGTGCCCGGCCTGTGCTCGGCCGCGCCCGTTCCTGCTCGGCCGGGCCGTGTACTTGCCTGGGCCGCTTCCTGCTCGGCCGGGCCGTGTCCCTGCCCGGCCCGGCGTTGCCGCTTTCGCATCCGCCATCTGCGCAGTAGATCACCGATCCGTCTCGGTGAACACCTAAAGTGCGGATCCCGGTTCGAAGGGTAGTGGGGTCTGTCGTCGCCGGCGACCCCGGGTCATCCGACCCCACCCTGTCGGGCACGTGTTCACTCGGACTCGACGGTCACCGTGCTCGGTTTGGCGCTGCGTTCGTCGGTGGTCGGCTTGGTGGGGCGTTTGCCGTTCTCACCGGTACTGGTGATCTTCGTCGGGGTGGCCCTCCGACCGGCGGCGCCGGGAACCGCGGCGACGGTCGGTTCGCCGTCCACCCCGGCGCTTGCCGTCTCACCGTCGACCGTGGTCACCGGCTCCGCCTTCGGCTTCGTGCCGTTCTCCGTCGGTCTCGCACCGTTGGCGGCCGGACCCCCCGCCGGTTTGGTGACGGCCACGACCGAGTCCGCCGTGGCACCGGAACCCACCTGCTCCGGCGAGGAGCCGTCGGCGGTGCGGGTCGCCTTCGGCCTGGTGCCGTTGCCAAGCGGGACCGCCCCGGCCCGGTCGCCGTCCGGCGACAGCACCGCCCCGGCCCCGTCGCCGTCCGGCGACGAAACCGCCCCGTCGAGGCCGGCCGGTGCGGTGGTGCGCATCCGGAGTTCGGTGAACTGCCGCTGGACCTCGTCGTGCTCCTGCCGCGCCTGCCAGGTCTCCTGACGCAGGTCGGCGAGCTGCTGCTGGGCCTGGGCGATCTCCAACATCACCCGGGCGAGCTGCTGACGGCCGGCCGCTGCCTCCTGCTGGGTGGCGGCGAGGTGCTGTTGGGTGGTGGCCAGGTGCTGTTGGGTGGTGGCCGCGTACTCGTCGAACTGCCGGCGCGAGGCGGCGACGTGCTCGTCGGCCTGGCGGCGCTTGTCGGCGGTCTCCCGCTCGACCCGGTCGAGCAGCTCGGCGGTCTCCTGCTCGGCCTGCCGGCGCAGCGTCGCCGCGTCCGACTCGGCGGCGCGGCGGATCTCCGCCGCGCCCTGCTCGATCTCGTCGCGTCGGGCGGTCCACTCCCGTTCCAGCTCGTCGTGCCGGGTCTTGTGCTGCTGCTCCAGCTCGTCGTGCCGGGTCTGGTGCTTGCGGTCCAGCTCGGCGCGGCGCTCGGCGTACTCCTGATCGGCGGCGGCGCGACGCCGGGCCAGCTCCCGGTCGGCGGCCTCCCGCCGGCCGTTGACCTCCTGCTCCACCCCCGCGCGCCAGGCCCCCAGCTCCTGCTGCGTCTGGGCACGCGACTGCCGCACGTACGCCTCGGTCTCGGTCTGCATCCGCTGCGCGTACGCCTCGGCCTCGGTGCGGCTGCGTTGGGCCGCCTCGGTCGCCTCGGTGGTCAGCCGGTGCGCCTCCTGGTGGGCCCGGTCCCGGGTCGCCTTCGCCGCCCCGTCGGCGTCGTCGGTGACCTGCTTGGCCTGCTGGAGCGCCTTGGCGTGGGTGGCCCGGCTGGTCTCGGTCGCCGTCTCGGTGAGCCGCTTCGCCTCCTGCTGCGCCTTGGCGTGCACCTCCTTGGCGGCCTCGCGTAGGTCGGTGGCTTCCTTCTGGGCCTTGGCCAGCGCCGCCTTGGCCGTCTCGCGGAGCTTGGTGGCCTCCTGCTGGGCCCGGCTGTGGATCTCCCGTGCGGTGTCGCGCAGCTGGATGGCCTCCTGCTTGGCCTTGTTGAGGGCCTCCTCGGCGGCAGCACGCAGCCGGTTCGACTCGTCCTCGGCGGTGGTACGCAGCCGGTTCGAGTCCTCCTCGGCGGTCGCGCGCAGCAGGGTCGCCTCGTCCTTGGCGGTGGCGCGCAGCCGGGTGGCCTCCTGCTTCGCCGTACGCACGGCGGCGTCCGCCTCGGCCTTGCGGGCCGTGGTGTGGCGTTCCTCCTCGGCGCGCCGGGCGGCGAGTGCGATCTCGAAGTCCTTGAGCGCCCTGCCGGCCTGCTCCCGGGCCTCGTCGATGATGTGCTCGGCGGCTGCCCGGCGGGCCTCGATCTCCTCGTTGGCGGCGGCCAGGATCGCGTCCGCCTGCTCCTCGGCGAGGGCGAGGATCTGTTCGACCCGGGGGCCGAGGTGTTTGAAGGAGGCCCGGTCCACCACGCCGATCTGCTTGCGCACCTGGGCGAGATCCCGCTGGAGGTGCTCGACCTGACCGGCCAGCTTGTGGATCTGGGTGTACGCCTGTTCCCGCTCACCGGTCAGGGTGGTGATCTCGTGCTCCGCACGAGCGACGTACCGGTCGACCTGTCGTTTGTCGTATCCCCGCAGGGCGGACTCGAAGCTGGGCTCCGTCGTCACATCCCCGCCGAGAGCGAACAGTTCCTCGCCGTGCGACATGCCCCCATCCTCACACGCATCCGGCCCTCCGGGGGCGATACGGACGCCGCTGTGGGGAGCTGTTTCACTGTGGTCGCGCGACAGGGTGTCACAGGGCGGAAACGGGCGCGGCGCGGGGGTCCACCGGTCGTCCGGTGTCTTCCCGCGCCGCGACACATGCCCCGTCGGTACGGCCCGATCAGCCGGTGGTCTCCGCGGTGGCCCGCGACTCGGCGTCGGCCTTGGCCGGCTCCGACTTGGCCGGCGCGGCGGCCTGCTGCTGTGCCGGCACGCCCGGCACGATCCCGGCCAGGCCGGAGAGCATCTGGCCGAGCTGGGAGGTGACCGCGTCCTTCTGGCGGGTGAGGTCGTCCACCTCGCGACGGGC
Source organism: Micromonospora sp. DSM 43699 (assembly GCF_055517075.1). Lineage (NCBI taxonomy): Bacteria > Bacillati > Actinomycetota > Actinomycetes > Micromonosporales > Micromonosporaceae > Micromonospora > Micromonospora sp. DSM 43699. The sequence continues at coordinate 1,292 of NZ_JBTMMT010000008.1, read as the reverse complement.
CGCCTGGGTGGTGAGGTCCGCCTCGGTACGCGCCTCGGTGAGTAGCCGCTTCGCCTCGGCCTTGGCCTCGTTGAGGGTCTTCTCGGACAGCGCCTTTGCCTTGTCGACGGTCTCGTTGGCGGTGCGCTCGGACTCGACCCGACGGGCCTCGGCGCGCTGCTCGATCTCCTTGGCCCGCTCCTGGGCGGCCCGGGCCCGCTGCTCGGCCTCGCCGACCAGCTTCTGGGTCTGCGCCACCTGGGCGGCGTGCCGTTCCGACTCCTCGCGCTCGGCCTTCTCCCGGCGCTCGGCGAGCTGGAGCTCCAACGCCTGGAGGTCCTTGTCGCGCTTGTCGCGGGCGTCGGTGAGCAGCTTGGTCGCCTCGGCGCGCTTCTCCTCGGCCTCCCGGGCGGCCTTCGCCCGCTGCTGGGTGATCTCCCGCTCGGCGGTGGCGCGCAGGGTGGCGACCTCCCGCTCGACCGTCGACTTCAGCTCGGCCACCTCGTGCGCGGTGACCGTACGCAGCTGCTTGGTCTCCCGGTCGGCGTCGGCACGCAGCGTGTCGGCCTCCCGACGGGCCTGCACCCGGGCCTCGGCGGCCTCCCGCTCGGCGGCGGTACGGACGGTGCCGGCCTCGCGCTCGGCGGTGGCCTTCATCGCGGCGGCCTCGGCGCGGGCCTTGTCGGTGATCTCCCGCGCCTCCAGCCGGGCAGCGGAGAGGATCCCTTCCGACTCGCGCTTGGCCTCGTTGCGGTGGTCGTTGGCCTGCTCCTCGGCCAGCCGGAGGATCTGCTCGACCCGGGTGCCGAGACCGGAGAGAGTCGGCCGGCTGTTCTCCTCGAGCTGCTTGTTGGTGTCGGTGAGCTTCTGCTCCAGGGCGGCCTGCCGCTGCTCGGCCTGGCGGAGCCGACGCTGGGCATCGTTCATCCGCTGCTCGGCCTCGGCGCGGGCCTGCTCCGACTGGGTCAGCGCGGCTGTCATCCGGCCGAGGAAGTCATCGACCTGGTGCGTGTTGTATCCGCGCAGGCCGACCGTGAAATCTGGTTGCGAGTTCGCGTTGTCGAAGAACGCGAGAGGGGAGGACTGCTGCTGGGGCATTGGGACATACTCGCAGACCCCCCGGGGTCGTTCGCAAGAGCGGTGCCGAGCTTTCGGGTCCTCTTTACAGGGTCCACCGGGTCGTCCCGGCGGTGGGGACCGAACGGCGATCTTGCCAGGTCCGGGCGGCCCCGCCGTCACCCGAAGTAACGGAAAAAGCCCCGTCCCCCGCCCCTTTCCCACCCGCCCCGAATAGCGACCCGGCGCAATACCCC